>NZ_JBSFJC010000006.1:107513-120396 GCF_053597855.1 Kitasatospora sp. NPDC001225 | reverse complement strand
GCTCAACGGATAGAGCACTTGACTACGGATCAAGAGGTTGCAGGTTCGAATCCTGCTGAGCGCACCATCGAGAAGCCCCCGGCCACCGGCCGGGGGCTTCTCCGTTTCTCCGGCGTACCCGGCAAGTGATTCGAACACAGGCCACGGGTGGGTGGCCGCGTCCCGGAGGCCGGTGTCCGCCGAATGGGCCTGGAGGTGCCATTCCCGCGTCCGTTCGGGTGGCGCCGATTGCCGCCTAATGGATGAAATGCAGCCGTTTCGGGTACATCCCGTCCTGCCGCCCGGATGACCGCCGAACGGGTGGGATACGGCCAAAAGCACCGGTGTCGCAGTATGACCGGCCCAGGATCGTGATTCCTTTTTGTCGGATCTTGTGCAGACTGCCCACCCCCCGGCAGCCGACCGCGAAGGAGAGCCGGATGAGCCGACAGTTTCCCCGTACGGCTGTCGCCCTGGCCGTCCTCGCGAGCGGGCTGCTGACCGCGTGGAACGTCCCGCTCGCGGCGGCCCGGCAGTTCCCCGACACCCGTTCCGCCGAACACCGGGCGGTGCCGCCCTCCGGGCTCCCGGCCCGGGTCGACCTCGACGCCGCCCCGCAGGAGTACGGCACCGCCACGCACGTGGCCTCCGACCTCCTCCTGGGCGCCGGAGCGACCGCCCCGGCGCGCACCGGCCGCAGCGGTGCCGACGTGTCGATCGCCCTCCCCTTCCCCACCGAGGCGGCGATCGGCCGCTACTACCGGCTCACCGTCCCGGTCGCGGTCGGCGACCGGCCCGCCACCCTGGCCGGCTGGATCGACTTCGGCCGCACCGGCCGGTTCGACCCCGCCCAGCGGGTGCAGACCGAGATCCCGGCCGGCGCCGCCACCGCGACCCTGGAGTGGACCGTCCCGCCCGGCGCGGCCTCGGGCGAGACCTGGGCCCGGCTGCGGATCGGCCGCGACGCCGGACAGCTCGTCTCCTCCGGCGGCTTCGCCGACTCCGGACAGGCCGCCGACCAGCGGATCGAGCTGACCGTCGGCGCCGCCCGGCCGGAGATCGCCGAGCCGGTCGCCGGTGCCGTCCTCGCCGACGCCCGCCCGCAGGTCAGCGGCCACGGCGCGGTCGCCGGCGCCACGGTGGAGGTCCGGGAGGGCGACACCGTCCTCTGCCGGACCGAGGTCGGGAGCGGCGGTGACTGGTCCTGCCGCCCCGGCACGGAGCTGGCCGTCGGTCCGCACGCCCTCACCGCGGTGGAGACCACCGGCGGCGGCGTGGTGCTGCGCGGCGATCCGGTCACGGTCGACGTGAAGACCGTGCCGCCGGGCGCTCCCACGCTCACCGTCCCCGCGTACACCAACGACCCGGGGCTCCGGCTCACCGGCACCGGCGAGGCGGGCAGCACCGTCTCGGTCCTCGACGAGGGCTCCAGCGACGAACTGTGCATCACCGGGGTGCCGGCGGGCGGCGCGTGGTCCTGCCTGCCGGTCGAGGACCTGACGGACGGGAAGCACCTGCTCACCCCGGTCGCGGTCGACCGGGCGGGCAACCGGACGGCCGGGCTGCCGGTCCCGCTGGTCGTCTCCACCGCCCTGCCGGGCCGGCCGGTGCTCACCTCGCCGGCCCCGGGGGAGACCGTGCGGGTCAGCCGGCCGAAGCTGGCCGGCCGGGCGGATCCGGGCACGGACGTGCTGGTCACGACGGGGGCCGGCGCGGGCGCGGAGCCGGAACGGCGGACGGTGCTCTGCGGGGCGACGACGGCGTTCGACGGGAGCTGGAGCTGCACGGCCAACCGGGACCTGGCGGCCGGGGAGCAGTGGCTGACCGTCACGGCGACCGACCGGGCGGGGAACGCGGCCTCGGCGGAGCCGGTGCCGGTACGGGTCGCCACGGCGGAGGCGGCGCCCGCTCCGGGGGCGTCGAGCCCGGCGGTGCCGAGTGCGGCGGCGCAGAGTTCGGTACTGCCGAGCCTGGTGCTGCCGAGTGCGGCGGCTCCGAGTGCGACGGCTACGGCTACGGCTTCGGCTTCGGGTCCGGGGGCGTCGAGCCCGACGGCGGTGTCGGCGTCGAGTTCGGCAGCGAGCCCGGTGGCGTCCGGTGCGGCGGCGGTGCCCTCGGGCCCCGCCGAGCCGAGTCCGAGCGCCCAGGGTGCGGCGGTGGCCTCGCCGACTCCGTCCGTCGTGGCGGCGCCAGCGGGGGTGCCGGTCGCCGTTCCGCCGGTGGGCGCACGGCCGGTGACGGCGAGTCCGGTGGGTTCCGGTCCGTCGGCGGGGCCGTCAAGGGCGACTCCCGGGCCCGCGAAGACCGTGGCGGCCGCGTCCGCCCCGCCCGTCGCTTCCACCAGGCCCGTCGTCCCGACCCTTTCGACCGCCGAGGCCTTCTCCCCGAGCCTGACGCCGGCCCCCGCTACCGGCCACGGCGCCCCGGCCGCGGCCGTCGTCGCGGTGCGGCCCGGGCCCTCACCGGCCGGAGCCGCCGACCCGGTCGACTCCGCCGGGCCCGCCGGGGACGCGGCTCCGCCGTTGGCGGCGCCGCCGGTGGAGACCGCGCAGGGCGCGTCCGGGCGGTCCGGGGCGACCGGCTGGCGCGGTGGAATCGCCGGATTCCTGCTGGTGCTCACCGGCCTCGGGCTGATCACCCGTCGGGTGTTCGCCCGCAGGCCAGGTGCTCCTCGGCGCTGAACTGCGCCGAACTGTCCCGACCATCAGTTCATGTGCCTGCGCGTCAGGTCAGCTTTGGATGATTCGTCAGTAAATGTCGACACACCTCGGCTCAAATGTCGCATTTGATGACGTATGAACTTAGCCTGACCCTGGCACTGCCCGTCAGATCCGGGCCGCCCGTTGCGCGACACACCGACCCAGAGGATCCGTGCATGGACGTCACCCGCGATTCTTCGCAGCGACCCGACAACCTGCCCAAGGCGCTCCCGCCGGCCCTGCCGGAACGTTCCGCCGTCGGCTCCGGCCCGCTGGCCGGGACCACCGCCGTCAAGACCCTCAAGCCGGGCGGCCCGGCCGACAGCGGTCCGGCGACCACCCCGCTGGCCGTCGTCCCGAGCCCCTCCCACGGCGGCTCGGCGGACCTGCGGGACCCGCTGGAGTCGGCCGCCCCGGAGACCGTCGAACTTCCGGACCCCCTGGTGGCCGGGGCCCTGACCGCCACCACCTCCCGGCGCCCGCCGCGCGCCGACCAGGCGCTGCGCGAGCAGCGCGCCACCGCGCTGCCCGGCTGGCTGGCCCTGCTGGCGGTGCTGATCGGCGTGGGCGGCGTGCTGCTCGTGCTGCTGCGCACCGGCGTCATCCCGTACTGGGACGCGCTGCCCGACCTGCGCGGCAGCGCCGCACGGGAGAGCGGCCGGGTGGAGGTGGACGCGCCGTGGATCGCCGCGGTGGCCGCCGCCGGCCTGCTGGTGGTGTTCACGCTCGCCGGGCTGCTGGCCAACGCGGGCGGCGAGACCCGGGTGCTGACCCGCTGGGGCCGCTACCGGGGCACCGTCCGCCGGACCGGCCTGGTCTGGGTCAACCCGCTGCTGCGCCGCCGCCGGGTGGACGTGCGGCTGCGGCACTGGCGCAGCGAGCCGGTCAAGGTGGTGGACCGCACCGGCACGCCGATCGTGGTCCGGCTGCTGATCGTCTGGCGGGTCAAGGACACCGCGCGGGCGCTGCTCGCGATCGAGGACCACGAGAGCTACCTGCGCGAGCAGGTCCAGGCCGTGCTCACCCGCACCGCGTCCACCCTGCCCTGCGACAGCAACGCCGCGCCCGGCCCCGCGCTGCGCGACGGGCAGTGGTTCGCCGACGAGATGACCAGGGCGCTGGCCGCCGAGGTCGCCCCGGCCGGCCTGGAGGTCTACTCGGTGCAGCCGCTGGCCCTGGACTACGCGCCCGAGGTGGCCGAGTCGATGCGCCGGCGCAGACTGGCCGACCTGGACGCGGGCCTGCGCACGGTGCTGGTGGACGACGCGGTCGAGGCCGCGGCGCTCGCCGTCCGCCGACTGGAGCGGGCCACCGCGCACGAACTGGACGAGGCCGCCCGCAGCGCGCTGATGGAGCAGCTGCTGGTCGCCTTCGTCGCCCCGGCCGGAGTGGCCGCCTCGGTACCGTCCCCGGCCGCCCGTGCCGGGCGGAAGGAAGGACGACCCGCATGAGGATAGCCACCGGCGCGTACGCCGAGTCCGGTATCGGCCCCGACGGCGATCCCGGACTGATCGGCTTCGAGGAGCGCCTCGGCAGCATCCCCGCGCTCGCGGGCTGCGGCTGCCCGAACTGCGTCGTCCGGCCGCGCACCGCCCGCTCCGCGGCGGCGGCCGGCGGCAGCCGAATACACCGGGCCGTGCGGGGCACCTGCCTGGCCACCACCGTGCTGGCGGGCGCCGGCGTCGTCGGCTTGACGGCCGGCGCCGGATCCGCGCACGCCGCGGCCGGGAAGCAGGGCTGGGACGGCTCGAAGTACTGGTTCAAGAACGGCTCCGGCGAGTGGCGTTGGACCAGCCACTACGACGTCTACGCGAGCCGCACCGGGCAGTCCGGCGGCTCCGCGGGCTCCTCCGGTTCCTCCGGTTCCTCCGCTCAGGCCGTCTCCAACGGCTCGGCCTCCTCCGCCGGGATGCGCCAGGGCTGGGACGGCTCGAAGTACTGGTTCAAGAACGGCAGCGGCGAGTGGCGTTGGACCAGCCACTACGACGTCTACGCGAGCCGCACCGGGCAGTCCGGCGGCTCCGCCCGGACCCCCGCGCAGCCCGCGCCCCCCGCGAGCCGTCCGTCGGCGAACCCCGCACCGGCCTCCGGGAACATGGAGTCGGCCATCGACTACGCGCTCGCCCAGCTGGGCAAGCCGTACGTCTGGGGCGGCAACGGCCCGTCCGGCTACGACTGCTCGGGGCTGGTCCAGCAGGCCTACCGGCGCGCGGGGATCAGCCTGCCGCGGGTGGCCGACGACCAGTACGCGGCGACCACGCCGATCAGCGCCGGGCAGCTGCGCCGCGGCGACCTGGTGTTCTGGTCCGACAGCGGCCGGGCCTCGGGGATCCACCACGTGGGGATCTACCTCGGTGGCAACAAGTTCGTGGAGGCTCCCCGGCCGGGCACGACCGTCCGGATCTCGACCCTCAGCCAGGGCTACTACCCCACCCACTTCGGGCGGCCGTGACCGCGCGGCCGTAACGGCGAAGGCCGTACCGGGCCCCGACAGCGCGCCGCTGTCGGGGCCCGGACCGCGTTCGGAGCGGCCGCGGTGCCGGATCCGGCTCAGGCGGAGGCGGCGTCCAGCAGGGCGGTCTGCTCCGGGGTGAGCTGCAGGGTGGCGCCGACCAGCAGCGGCCGGAGCTGCTCGACGGTGCGGGCGCTGGCGATCGGGGCGGCGACCGTCGGACGGGCGGCGAGCCAGGCCAGGGCGACGGAGGCGGGCTCCACCCCCTGCTCGGCGGCGACGGTGTCCAGCGCCTCCAGCACCTTGGGGCCGCGCGGCTCGGCCAGGTAGCGGGCGGCGCCCTCGGCGCGGGCGCTGGCCACGCCGTCGGCGCCCGGACGGTACTTGCCGGTCAGGAAGCCGGAGGCCAGCGCGTAGTACGGGACGGTGGCCAGGCCGTGCTCGGCGACCACGTCGGCCAGCGGGCCCTCGAAGGTGCCGCGCGAGACCAGGTTGTAGTGCGGCTGGACGGCGACGTACTTCGCCAGGCCCTCGCGCTCGGCGAAGGCCAGCGCCTCGGTGAGCCGCTCGGCGGAGATGTTGGAGGCGGCGACCGCCCGGACCTTGCCCTCGCGGACCAGCTCGTCCAGCGCGGTGACGAACTCCTCGACCGGGGTGTCGTCGTCCCGGTGGGTGTAGTAGAGGTCGATCCGCTCGACGCCCAGGCGGCGCAGCGAGTCCTCGGCCGCGGCCTTGATGTTGGCGGCGCCCAGGCCACCGCGCTCGGCGAGCATGCCGACCTTGGTGGCGATCACGACGTCCTCGCGGTTGCCGCGGCTGCGCAGCCAGTTGCCGAGGACGGTCTCGGACTCGCCGCCGGTGTTGCCCGGGGCCCAGGAGGAGTAGACGTCGGCGGTGTCGACGAAGTTTCCGCCGGCCGCCGCGTAGGCGTCCAGGACGGCGAAGGACTGCTGTTCGTCGGCCGTCCAGCCGAAGACGTTGCCGCCGAGGGAGAGCGGGAAGACGGACAGGTCGGAGGTGCCGAGGCTCACCCGGCTGTGGTTTCCGGTCATGAAGGCAGTCAACCCCATGGCCCGGCCCGGCATTCCGGGAACCCCGCGGTCTTCACGAGGCTGTTGCACGGAAGGGTGGTGTGGTCCGCGCGACGGGGGTCCGGGGTGTGCCCGAGGTGGGCCGATTCGTTAGAGTCCGTGCCATGGCTGACAACGACTACGACCCCGCCGGCAGCACCCAGATGTTCCGGGCGTTCGTCGACGAGAGCCCGGCGCCCCAGGCCCCGGGCAACGTTTCCACCTACGGCAGCAGCAAGAGCAGCGGCCGCACCGGCGTGATCGCGCTGGTCGCCGTCGTCGTGCTGGTCGTCCTGGGCGCCGTCGTCTGGCTGGCGGTCAAGTGACCTTCGCGCGGGTGACCCTCGTCCGGGTCACCCGCGCGACGGAAGACGAACACCTCAGCAGGGCTTGCGCCAGGCGTTCAGTTCGAGCTTCTTCCGCATCGAACTGAAGCCCAGCGACTTGGCCTTGCCGCAGAACTGGTCCGTGTCGAGCTTGTACTCGACGTGGAAGACCGCCTTGCCCGCCTTGACGAAGGGCGCGACCCGGTCGCACTCGTCGAACTGCGCGCACTCCTCGTTGACCGCGAAGTCGAAGTCCGGGAGCAGGGCCGGGATCTGGTCCAGGTCGTTCTTCAGGCCGATGGCCAGGCCGCGTTCGTGGGCGAGCTGGGCCAGCATCCGGTTGTACTTGAGCTGGTCGTCCGGGGTCAGCGGGAAGCCGCTGTTCTGGTTGTACGCCTCGATGGTGTCCGGCTCGACGGCGTCGAAGCCCTTGCTCCGGCACATGTCGAAGCGGGCGGCCATCAGCGGCTTCAGCTGGTCGAGCTTGCGGATGTCGAACCACTTCTCGCCCTTCCAGCCGGTGTCCGAGCCCTGGAGGGACTTGGCGAAGGCGGCGGAGTCGGGGCGGAAGTCCTCCCAGGAGCCGGCGTTGATGTAGCAGATCACCTTGCGGCCCTTGGCGTGCAGCGCGGCCACCACCGAGGCGTCGTTCTCGAAGCCGTCGATGTCGTAGACCGGGACGTCCACCGACTGGTCGACGCCGCCGCCGAGTTGCCACTGCCAGGCGAGGCCCGGGGCGGGCTGCCAGCGGGCGCCGGCCGGCGGTGCCGGGTTGCCCGGCGGGGTGCCGGTGCCCTGCGGGGTGCCGGGAGGCGTGCTGCTGCCGGGCGTGCCCGGGGCGGGCGCGGTGGTGCCGGGAGCGGTGGGCGCGGGGGTCGGCGTGCCCGGCTCGGTGGTGCTCGGGTCGGGGGTGCCGGGGGTGCTCGGCGCGGTGGCCGCGGGGGAGTTGCTCGGGGTGCCGTCGGCCGAGTCCTGGTCGTCCTCCGATCCCGAGCTGCTGCACGAGCTGACCAGCAGGGCGGTGGCGGTGGCGAGGGCCAGGGCGGCCGGGAGGTGCCGGTGGTTGCGGCGGTTCACGGTAGTCGGACTCCGGATCGGGTCAGGTCAGTTCGGCGGCGTTCAGGCCGTACGGCAGGGTGCGCCAGGGGTTCTCCCCGGCCCCCGGTACGGCGCAGCCGACGCCGGCTCGCCGGGCGGCGATCAGGGCGGCGGCGTCCTGGGCGTGCTCGGAAGGGACGTCGTAGACCAGGTGGCAGAAGCGGGAGGCCGCGTGCCGGCCGGTCCACAGCGGCAGCGTCATGGCGCGGTAGGCGTCCCAGTCGCCCTCGAAGGTCACCAGCAGGTCGGCCAGGCCGACTTCGGCGTAGCCCGGGTCCGGGTGCTCGCCGTGGCCGAACACCACGGTGCCGCAGCCGGCCGCGCGGGCGGCCGTGGCCAGCCGCCGGTAGTGCGCGAGCGCACCCGGGTGGGTGGAGACCTGGTCGAGGTAGACGCCGGTGATGCCGTGGCGCTGACGGTACGTCAGGATGTCGGCCACCACGGCCGCGTGCGGCCGGCGGCCGTAGTCGGTGTCGGTGTAGCCGACCAACGGCAGTCCGGCGGCGCGGAGTTCGTCGGCGGCCTCGGCGAAGACGTGGTCCGGGAACTCGCCCGGACCGTCGGCGAGGTTGAGCACGACGGCGGCGATCCGGGCGGGGTCGGCGGCGGCGACCGCCTGCCAGGCCGCCGGGTCCACCGCGGGGTGGACGTACAGCGGCACCAGCAGGCGGCCGTCGGGGGTGTGCCCGGCGGTCATGCGACCACCGGGTCGGGCGTGGGCCCGGCGGTGCCGAGCCACAGGTCGCGCAGGGTGTCGGCGAGGTCCGTCTCCGGCCGCCAGCCGAGCTCCCGGTCGGCGGCCGACACGTCGGCCTGCTGCCAGGAGACCGCGGCCGAGCGCTCGGAGCCCGCCCCGCTCTCGTCGATCCGGCCGGTGAAGCCGGCTGCGGCGACCAGCCCGTCCGCGATCGCCCGGACCTGCCGGGCGTGCCCGGAGGCCAGGTTGAGCACCCGGGGGAGCGGACGGTCGGCGGTGACGGCCAGGCCGACCGCCTTCGCCACGTCCCGGGCGTCGACGAAGTCGCGGTAGGCGGAGAGGTCGCCGACCGTGATCACGCCGTCGGCGCCCTCGGGCGCCACCCGGCGCAGCTCGGCGGCCAGCCGCCCGGGCAGCGAGCCCGCCGGGGCGCCGGGGCCGACCGGGTTGAACACCCGCAGCACCACGGCGTCCAGCGGCGAGCCGGCCACCGTGAGGGAGCCGGCCAGCTTGGTCGCGCCGTACACACCGACCGGGCGGGCGTCGGCGTCCTCGGCGAGGGACTCGCCCCGCGCGCAGACGCCGTACTCGCCGGCCGAACCGATGTGCACCAGGCGGGCCTTCGGGGCGCCGAGGGAGAGCGCCTCGCAGAGCACCGCCGGGCCGCGGGCGTTCACCTCGGCGAGCTTGACCGCGCTGCCGGCCACCGCGCCGGCGAAGTTGACCACCGCGTCGGGGGCCAGCGCGGACAGTTCCTCGCCGAGCGGGCCGGCCTGGGCGGTGGCCAGGTCCAGCCGGAGGTCGTGGGCGGGCCGCCGGCCCGCGGTCAGCACGGTGGCACCGGGCACTGACCGCAGGACGGCGGTGGCGTGACGGCCGAGGAAGCCGTCGCCGCCGAGGAGCAGAATTCTCACGCGGCCCGTCCGTCGCTCTCGGCGCCCGCGGTGGCGGGCTCGGTGGTCGCGTCGTCCGGGGCGGTGCGGGCGGCCGGGATCGGCAGCTCCGCGACACCCGGTGTGATGCCGCTCGACTCGAAGGGCATCAGGACCGGACGGATGGTGGAGAACTCGGCGTTGGCCCGGTCGTAGTCGTCGGGCCGGCCGATGTCCAGCCAGTAGCCGCCGAACTCGTACGCGGCGGGCGGGGTCTCGGCGGCCAGCAGGTCGAGCACCAGCTCGTCGAAGCCCAGCGGCAGGCCGGGGGTGTACTTGGCCAGCGCCGAGCGGGAGACGCCGTACACGCCCATCGAGACGCGGTAGTCGATGCTGGGCTTCTCCTGGAAGCCGGTGATGGTGCCCTCTTCGGAGGTCAGCACGCCGAAGTCGATCTTGACCTGGCGGGCGTAGGTGGCGATGGTCAGCGGGGCGCCGGACGCCTCGTGGTGCTTGAGCACCCCGGCGAAGTCCAGGTCGGTCAGGATGTCGCCGTTCATCACCAGGAAGTGCTCGGGCAGGCGCTCCTGCATGGTGAGCAGCGGGCCCATGGTGCCGAGCGGGCTGTCCTCGACGGCGTAGCCGACCCGCAGGCCCCACTGCGAGCCGTTGCCGACGTAGGCGCGGATGATGTGGCCGAGGTGGCCGATGGCCAGGGTGACGCTCTGGAAGCCCGCGGCGGCGAGCTGGCGCATCACGATCTCCAGGATCGCGTGCTGGTCGCCGATCGGGACGAGCGGCTTGGGAAGCGCGGTGGTGTACGGGCGGAGACGGACGCCCTTACCGCCGGCCAGGATCACTGCGTGCATGGTGTTTCCCCCACGGAAAGGATGTGCAGGACACGAACCTTGGTTACCAGGACGAGCAAGATCGGTCGGGGCGGGTCAGACGTTGTAGATGTCGGTCTTGTAGCGGGCCAGGTTGGCCGGGTCGCGGAAGAACTCGATGGTCTGCTCCAGGCCCTGCTCCAGGCTGAAGTTCGGGGCCCAGCCGGTGGCCTCGCGCAGCCGGGTCGCGTCCGCGACCAGGCGCATGACCTCGGAGTTGGTCGGACGGATGCGCTGCTCGTCCTCCTTCACCACCAGGTCCACGCCCATCAGCTTGCCGACCAGGGTGACCAGGTCGCCGACCGAGATCTCGCCGCCGGTGCCGGCGTTGAAGGTCCGGCCGACCACCGTGTCGGCGGGCGCGGTGCCCACCGTGCGGAAGGCGTTGGCGGTGTCCTTGACGAACGTGAAGTCGCGGGTCGGGCGCAGGTCGCCGAGGGTGATCTCGGTCTGGCCGGCCGCGACCTGGGCGATCACGGTCGGGATGACGGCGCGCATCGACTGGCGCGGGCCGAAGGTGTTGAACGGGCGCAGGGTGACGACCGGGGTCTCGAAGCTGGCGTGGTAGCTGTCGGCCAGCCGGTCCCCGCCGGCCTTGGAGGCGGCGTACGGGGACTGGGTGTTGATCGGGTGGTCCTCGGTGATCGGCACGGTCTGCGCGGTGCCGTAGGTCTCGCTGGTGGAGGTGTGCACCAGGCGGGGGATCTCCTGGTGGCGCACCGCCTCCAGCACGTTCAGGGTGCCGGTGACGTTGGTGTCCACGTACGAGTGGGGGGCGCGGTAGGAGTACGGGATCGCGATCAGGGCGGCCAGGTGGTAGACCGCCTCGGTGCCCTTGACCAGGCCGTTGACCGAGCCCGGGTCCCGGACGTCGCCGAGGACGATCTCGACCGAGTCCAGCACCTCCTCGGACAGGGTCTCCAGCCAGCCGAAGGACGAGAACGAGTTGTACTGGACCATCGCGCGGACGTGGTGCCCGTCGGCGACCAGGGTCTCGACGAGGTGGGAGCCGATGAAGCCCTCGGCTCCGGTAACCGCAACGCTGCTCATGCGGATGTCGCTTTCTCGATCTGCCGGGGCGGCCGGACGCACTGGGGTGGCCGGCCGCCGTTGGCCCGGTGGGTGTCTCAGGTGGAACGGGTACGGCGGTGCACGCGAAGGAGGCGTGCGGGATATTCGATGTGTTCAGCGGTGCTGGGTGGTGCGTTTTCAGCGGTGCTGGGTGGTGCGGCCGAGCGCGGGCCCGGCCAGTGCGGTGAGGACGAAGGCGGCCGTCCCGCAGCCGATCAGCTGCAGGACGATCGGGTCCGCACCCGCCAGCAGCCCGGCGCTCTCGGCGACCGCGGCGGCCAGACAGACGAGGGCGGTGCTCCAGCTGAACCCGAAGGCGTTCAGCAGCAGCGCCAGCCAGAGCGAGCCGCCGAGGAGCAGCATCGCGCCGAGCTGCGGCACGCCGAGCGCGGGGGCGCCGGGCCACAGCACGGTCGCGGCGGCGTCCAGCGCGGCCACGGTGGTGAGGTAGATGAAGAGGCAGCCGAGCAGGATCCCGCCGGTGCGGCGGGTGAACTGGCCGCTGGTGTGGCTGGTGCGCAGGGCGGCCACCGCCATCGCCCGGTAGCGGAAGAGCAGCCACTCGGCGAGGCCCAGGCTGAGCGTCAGCGCGATCATGGCCGGTCCGGTCGGGGTGGTCGACGTGGCCTGCGCGGGGAGGCCGCCGGACTGCACGGCCTGGTGGATCGTCCCGCCGAGGCCGGCGATCAGCGTGAGCGCGCCGCAGGCCAGGCCGAACAGCAGGTGCGGGACCTCCTGGCGGACCGGCAGCCTCAGCTCGACGGACTCGCGTTCGCCGCCGCGGATGCAGACCAGCAGCTCCCGGACGGCCAGTCCGACCGCCAGCACCAGCGAGACGAGCAGCACGACCGTACGGACCGGCTGCGGGACGTCCGCCGCCAGCACCACGCCCGCGCCGACCGAGGCCGGGGCCAGCGCCAGCAGCAGGAACTTCTCCCGCCCGAGCACCAGCAGCACGGTGGCCGCGCCCAGGTAGCAGGACTGCCCGGCGGCGAAGCACAGCGCGCCCAGCGGCCCGCCGACCACGTACGCGGCGGCCGCCGCGACCAGCGCGCCGACCGGGGCGCCGATGGCCAGGCAGACCGCGGCCTCACGGCGGCGCAGCCGGCCCAGCCAGCGGTAGGAGCGGTGCGCCAGCGCCTGGTTGAAGCCCCAGCTGACCAGCGTGGCGACGGACAGCGCGAGCATGCCCGAGGGCAGGCCGAAGCGCATCCGGGTGGTCGCGAACAGGTTGGCGCCGAGCAGGTAGCCGAGCCCCGGCAGGGCGAACACCAGGCCGCGCACCACGCAGCGCCAGGGGTCGGCCCGCCAGGGGTTGGCGAACTCGGAGCTCGGGCCGGGGTAGCGGCGCTCGACCTTCTCGAACAGTTCCTCGGCGACGGTGAACGCGTCGGGGCGGCCGTACAGCAGGGCGGCCTGCTCGTCCGACAGGCCGTCGGACTCCAGGAAGGCCGCGATCTCGTACGGGTGGACGGCGTCGGCGCAGACGTCGCGCAGGCGCGCGGCGAGCTCGTCCAGCGGGTCCGCGGGGAGGTAGAGCGAGTCATCCGGCTCCGGCTCCGGCTCCTGCTCCGACGGGGCGGGACGGCGGCGCTTGAGCGGCAGGGCGCGCAGCTGCACGGTCTGGTCGGGGCCGGCCTCGCCCGGAATCAGTCGCAACGGACCGCTCATGCGTCCACCTCGCTGTGCTCGGCGGCCGCTGAGCGGAACACGCGCCTTTCGATGGTTCGCT
>NZ_JBSFJC010000006.1:0-107415 GCF_053597855.1 Kitasatospora sp. NPDC001225 | reverse complement strand
CGCGCTGCGCTCGTTCACGCGTCCACCTCGCTGTGCTCGGCGGCCGCTGAGCGGAACACGCGCCTTTCGATGGTTCGCTCGCTGCGCTCGTTCACGCGTCCACCTCGCTGTGCTCGGCGGCCGCTGAGCGGGACACGCGCCTTTCGATGGTTCGCTCGCTGCGCTCGTTCACGCTCTGACCTCGCTGTGCTCGGCGGCCGCTGAGCGGGACACGCGCCTCTCGATGGTTCTGTCGCCGTGCCCGTTCACGCGCCGACCTCGCTCGGCTCGGGGCGGGCGGCGGCCAGCTGCTGGTCCCAGTCGGGGCTGGGGACCTGGTCGGTGACGGCGACCATGCCGCCGGGCATCCAGCGGGCGGTGCCCAGGAGCTCGGTGTAGATGCCGCGGAAGCCGTCGATGTTCTGGCGGAGGGTGAACTGCTCGATCACCCGCAGCCGGGCGCCCTCGCCGAGCCGGGCGCGCCGTTCGGCGTCGCGCAGCAGCTCGATCGCGGCGGCCGCCATCGGTTCGGGTTCGCGCGGCGGGACGACCAGTCCGGTGTCGCCGACGGCCTCGCGCACGCCGCCGACGTCGGTCGAGACGGTCGCGCGGCCGCAGGACATCGCCTCGATCAGGGTGAACGGGAAGCCCTCGCTGATGCTGGAGAGCATGACCACGTTGCCCGCCGCGTACGCGTCGGTGATGTCGGCGACGCGGCCCTCGAAGGCCACCGAGTCGGCTATGCCGAGCTCGGCGGCCAGGGCTATGCAGCCGTCCCGGTACGCCTCGCCGCCCTTGGGGGTGCCGCCGAAGAGCCGCAGACGCGCCTCGGGGATCTCCCGCTGGACGATGGCGAAGGCCCGGATCAGCGTCTCCAGGTCCTTGATCGGGTCGACCCGGCCGGCCCAGCTGAGGGTCGGCGTCTCGGGCTCGGGGCCGGCCGGCGGGAAGGCCGCCGGGTCCACCCCGTTGTAGACGGTGCGGATGTGCGAGGACGGCGTGCCGCCGCGCTCCTCCCAGCGCCGGTTGTACCGGTTGCCGGGGGTGACCAGGGCGGCCTGCCGGTAGCTCTCCTCGGCGAGCATCCGGTAGAAGCCGAGCAGCAGCGCCTTGACCGGCCAGCGGTAGGGGCCGGTGCGGTAGCCGAGGTAGCGCTCGCGCAGGTAGATGCCGTGCTCGGTGAGCAGAAACGGTACGCCGTACTGCTGGGCGGCGATCAGCCCCGGCAGGGTGGCGAGGCCGCCGCTGGCCGCGTGCGCGACGCCGTCCTTGGGCGGCTCGACCGAGAGCGGCCGCAGGGCGTGCTCCAGCAGGTCGGTGGCGTTCAGGGCGTCGTGCAGGGTGGGCCGGGAGACGGCGGTCGGCAGGTAGTCGCGGGTCCAGACCTGCTGGAGGGTGCGCAGCGCGCGCTCGCTGCGCAGCGCCGGGCTGAGCAGCCCGTGCCGGGCGAGGTCGGCGAAGTTGTACAGCTCGGTGCCGAAGTGGGTGGTGTAGACCGGGTCGAGGATGGAGTGCAGGAAGCGCTCGTACGCGTTGAGGAAGCGCCGCATCTCCTTGCCGCGGGGCGCTCGGCCCTCCGAGGCGGGCCCCCACAGCGGCGCGGTGGTGACCGACCGTACGTTGGCGGGCAGTTCCCAGGCCAGTGGCTCGTGGCCGGTTCCGGTGACGGCGATGACGTCGAACTCGACGTCCGGCATGCCCTGAACGAGCTGGTCGCACCAGACGCTCACGCCGCCGTGCTGGTGCGGATACGTCCCCTCGGTGAGCAGGGTGACGCGCATTCCTGTCCCCCCTCCTGTTCTTGCGTAGGTTCCGGCCTGGATGACCGGAACGGGAGCCGTGGCGGGGCCGGGCCGGGCGACCGGCCCGGCCCCGCCGGTGGCGGGTGGTGCTGGTTACCGGTTACCGGTTGCCGGAGCGTCCGGTGGTGCTGCTCGGCGTGGCCGTCCCCCCAGAGGCCTTGCCGTTCTTCGTCGCAGCCTTGTCGTCGTGGCCGTTGCCGCCCTGACCGATGGTGCCAGCGAGGACATCCTTGCCGGGCACCGGGGTTCCGCTACCCGGGACCAGGGACGGAGCGGGCTTGCGGGTGGTGTCGCTCGGCCCCACCGGGACCGGGGTGGCGACACCCTGCGGCACGACCTTCTTGTCCGCCGGCGCCGGGGCCGGGACGGACTTGGCCGCGACGCCCGGCGCGACGGGGGCCGGGGCGGCCGGCGCGGACGGCAGCTGCAGGGTGACGCTGCTCTGCAGCGCGCCCGGGGCCACCCAACCCGAGAGGGTACCGGCGTAGGACGAACCGAACCCGCCCGTTCCGATGGCCAGCTTCTGAGCGGTTCCGGTCGGCATGGTGGCCTGGACCTGAACGCCGGACGGCGCGTTGACGGTGACGGTGCCGCCGACCCGGTAGGCGGTGACCTGGCCGGAGGCGAGGGCGGTGTTCCAGGCCGCGCGGCGCTGGAACTCCTGGCCGATCTCGCGCTGGCTCAGGTTCACGATCGGGGCGCTGTCCGCGTGCAGCGAGCGGTAGGTGCCGAGGATCTTCTCCAGCACCGGGTACAGGATGCGGTCCTCGGACAGGTTCGACTGGTGCACGAAGTGCGGCCGCGGGTCGTTGCTCAGCACGTGGCCGAGGTCGATCCGGGCCTCCAGCGGCACGATGTACGACTGGTAGCCGGTGGTGGTGTCCAGCGGCTGGGGCAGGCAGGTGGAGTTGGCGTTGTTCTCGCAGACGCCGCTGCCGCCGTTGGCCTTGCTGGTGTAGATCCAGTTGTACTCGTCGGCCTCCTCCTTCGCCGTACCGGCGTTGTAGAAGACGTTCATCGGGTACCGCGGCACGGTCAGGGCGGAGCCGACGGGCCGCTGGCCGGTCTCGCGGGAGGCGTCACTGGCGGTGAACTTGATGCCGTTGGCGGCCAGCGCCGGCGCCAGGTTCGGGTTGTCGCTGGTCTCCTGCGGGGCGGTCAGCAGGCCGGAGTGCTCGCCGGTGACCAGGGACTGCGGGTCGAAGCCCAGGCCGTTCGCGGTGGCCCAGTCGGCGTTGTTCTTGATCTGGGAGGAGATGGTGTTCTGGTCGACCCAGACGGTGGCGCCCGCGGCGTTCTTGGCGCAGACCCACGGCACCACGGTGACGTTCTGCTCGCAGCCAAGGTACGGGTGGGTGTAGGTGTGGTTGACCCACCGGTAGTTGCTCTGGTCGGCGATCATCTGGTTCGCCGTGGGGTCCACCGTGGTCTGGTGGTCGGCCTTCCAGTCCTCGCTGCCGCCGCCGTTGAACACCATGTCCAGGGTGAAGTTGTTGGCGGCCTGCCACTGCTTGAGGTGGTTGGCGTCGTCGACGGTCATCCGGATCGGGTTGGCGGTGTCCGGGGTGCCGGGCGGGCAGGTGACGTCGCCGGGGGTGCACTTGAGCACGGTGTCCCAGCGGTCGTCGGCCAGGAAGACGTCGTCCACGTGGGTGGCGAAGTAGTTGCGGTCGTAGCCGAGGTGGACGCCCTGGGTGAGCCAGTCGACCATGCCGCGGGCCAGCAGCCGGTACTGCTGCTGGTACTGGTTGTAGACGAACGTGACGACCAGTTCCTTGCGGCCGTCGTGGGTGTACTCGCCGACCAGCGAACCGCGGCTGGCCGTGTTGGGTATCGGCGCGTCGACCAGCGGGACGAACGAGGCGCCGGCCGGCAGGCTGGCGAGCGGAGTGGCCAGGTAGCCGTAGCTCTCGCCGACGTTCGGGTCGTTGTCCTCGAACGGGACGCTGCCCTTGAGGTACCCGAACGGGCCCGAAGTTCCGGCCGTGGTGGTGGCGCCCTGGAATCCGTCGAGAGTGCCCACGAATCCGGGATTCTGGGCGTAGTTCAGCCCCACCGCCGGGTTGGCCCACGTGTACGCGTCGATCTGGCGGACGTTGAATGCGGCTTCGTAGGTCGCGATCGCCGTCATCTCGGTGGCACTGTTGGGGAAGGGGTTTTCGTTGGGCAGCACGATGCCCTGGAACTTCCCGCGGGGCTGGCCGTTCAGCGTGTCGCTCAGGAAAGCGGAGTTGATGACGGGGCGGTTGGGGTCATTGAGGCTGATGACCTTGTAGGGCGTGCCCTGGCTCTTCAACTCGGCGGTGATGGCAGCGACGGACGGGCCGCCGTCGTCGACGACCAGGACGGTGAGGTCGATCCTGGGCGGCGCCGCGTCGGCGTGGGCCAGGGTGGTCTGCAAGCCGCTGGCCAGCAGGACTGCCGCCGCGCACGCGGCGACTCTTCGGGTCGCTCGACCCATGGTGATCCTCCCCTTGGTGCAGGCGTCACGCTGCTCGGCGCTCGCCTGCCCGTGTAGCTGTTCGCGGGCAGCAGGCTGCCCGGGCCCATCCTGGTCGAGGGACGGTGGTGCGAGGGACCAATTGGGCGAGAGTGCAGCGAACCTGTTACCAACGTTCATGGCGAAGCCATGAAGGCGCTGATTGTGACCGGAACCGGACCGGCGGCGCAAATAGTGAATTGAAAATGAAAAACCGGAAGCTGACTGCTACACGTGGTTACCGACGGTGCGGCCCAGTGAGGCGGGCGGGACACCTACACTGTCGTCGTTGCGCATGACACTCTTGCACATCTCGCCGCCCAGTTGGGCAGGTTCATGCAATATCGGGCACGGCTGTGCCATGTGACAGTCCGAATATGCAATGGAGGTGCTCACATGGTCGATCAGCATACCGAGTCCGGGGGATTCCCGAGCGTACGGAATGCGTCACCGGAGGCGGGCGGAACGCCGCTGGTCGGACGCAGTCTCGGTTTGCGCGGTGCGCTGAATGCCCGTGATCTGGGCGGGTACCGGACGGCTGACGGGCGGATTCTCCGGCCCGGGGTGGCACTGCGCAGCGATGGCCTGAACCGTGTCACCGCCGAGGACCTCGGCCCGCTCGGCGCGCTCGGCCTGCACAGCGTGGTGGACCTGCGGAGCATGGCCGAAGTCCGCGAGACCGGTCTGGACCACCTGCCCGGCGGTGTGACGCTCCACCATCTCCCGCTGCTGGCACCGGACTTCGACATCGTCCTGCTGGTCCGCGACGCGCTGGCGGACCACGACCCGGAGCGCCAGCGGGCGCTGCTCGGCGACGGCCGGGCGGCCGCCCGGATGGCCGGCCTCTACCGGTGGTTCGTCACGGACCGGGTGGCGCGCGAGCGATTCGCCGCCCTGCTACGGCTGCTGGCGGACCCTCAGGGGCCGCCGCTGCTGTTCCACTGCTCGGCGGGCAAGGACCGCACCGGCTGGGCCGCGGCCCTCCTGCTGACCGCCCTGGGGGTGGACCGGGAGACCGTCCTGGCCGACTACCTGCTCACCAACGAGCGCTCCGCCCCGGTCGTACGGCGGGTGCTGGACGACTTCGGGGCCCGCGGCCTGATGCGCGAGCCCGAGCTGCTCCTGCCGGTCTTCCGCGCCGACGGCGGCTACCTGGACGCGGCCTTCGCCGAGGTCGCGGCCGGCTGGGGCGGCTTCGACGCCTACTGGCGGGACGGACTCGGACTGGACGGGGAGGTGCTGGCCGGGCTGCGCGCCAACCTGCTGGACGACCCGGGAGCCGAGCGGGGCGGCCCGGCTCCCGGCGGTCGGCTCAGCCCTCGTTGATCAGCCCCTCGCGCAGCTGGGTGAGCGTCCGGGTGAGCAGCCGCGAGACGTGCATCTGGGAGATCCCGATCTCCTCGCCGATCTGCGACTGGGTGAGGTTGCCGAAGAACCGCAGCATGATGATCCGGCGCTCGCGCGGCGGCAGCTTGGCCAGCAGCGGCTTGAGCGACTCCCGGTACTCGACGCCCTCCAGCGCGAGGTCCTCGTAGCCGAGCCGGTCGGCCAGCGGGCCGTCGCTGTCCTCCTCGCCGGTGCTGGAGTCGAGCGAGCTGGCGGTGTACGCGTTGCCGACCGCGAGGCCCTCGACCACGTCCTCCTCGCTGACCCCCAGGCAGGCCGCCAGCTCGGCGACGGTGGGGGAGCGGTCCAGCCGCTGGGAGAGCTCGTCGCCGGCCTTGGTGAGCGCCAGCCGCAGCTCCTGGAGCCGGCGCGGAACGCGGACCGACCAGCTGGTGTCCCGGAAGAAGCGCTTGATCTCGCCGACCACGGTGGGCATCGCGAAGGTGGGGAACTCCACCCCGCGCTCCGGGTCGAACCGGTCGATCGCCTTGATCAGGCCGATCGTGCCGACCTGGACGATGTCCTCCATCGGCTCGTTGCGGCTGCGGAAGCGCGCCGAGGCGTACCGGACCAGCGGCAGGTTGAGCTCGATCAGGGTGTCGCGGACGTAGGTGTGCTCGGCGCTGCCCGGGTCCAGCGCGGCCAGCCGCAGGAACAGCGAGCGGGAGAGCGTCCGGGTGTCCAGCACCGAGCCGGGCGGCGTCTCCGGTCCCGTGTCGGGGCCGGGCGGCCGGGCCGGTTCGACCCGCTGCCGCGGGACCAGGTCCTCGACGACGGCCGTGCCGTTGGCCTGGCCGCCAGCGTGGATCTCCGCAGTGCCCAGCTCTCCGGACATGCACCCACCCCCTTGTGACTGTCAGTTGAACGGGGGCCGTCGCGCGGTGGTTCCCGGCGAGGGCCTTCCCCCTGCATACCGGAACACGGTCCACGGCAAACCCGAACGTCGCAAGATGTCACGCCGGGGTAACTCGCTGCAATCTCACTCTTCCCAGGAGTTGCCGGTCCGAAGCCTGGTCAGGATCCGGGAGAGCAGCCGGGACACGTGCATCTGGGACATCCCCAGCTCGGTGCTGATCTGGGACTGGGTCAGGTTGGCGAAGAACCGCAGCATCACGATCCGCCGCTCCCGCTCGGGGAGCTGGACCAGCAGGTGGCGGACCATGTCCCGGTGCTCGACCTCGGCCAGCGCGGAGTCCTCGTAGCCGAGCCGGTCGAGCAGGGCGAGCCCGCCCTCGTGCTCCTGTGCCGCCTCCAGGGACGCCGCGTTGTACGCCCGCCCGGCGTCCAGGCAGGCCCGCACGTCCTCCTCGGGGATCCGCAGGCTGGCGGCGATCTCGGGCACCTTGGGCACCCGGCCGTGCAGCACCGTCAGCTCCTCCATCGCGCCGCTGACCTGGACCCACAGCTCCTGGAGCCGGCGCGGGACGTGCATGGTGCGGACGTTGTCCCGGAAGTAGCGCTTGATCTCGCCCAGGATGGTCGGCAGCGCGTAGGTGGGGAACTGGACGCCGCGGCCGGGGTCGAAGCGGTCGATCGCGTTGATCAGGCCGATGGTGCCGACCTGGACGACGTCCTCCATCGGCTCGCTGCGGCTGCGGAAGCGGGTGGCGGCGTAGCGGACCAGCGGGATGTTCACCTCGATCAGGGCGGCCCGGACCCGCTCCCGCTCGGGGGCGTCCGGGGGCAGCTCGGCGAGCCGTTCGAACAGCACCCGGGTCAGCGTCCGGACGTCCACGGCGGGGCGGCCGCCGGGGCCGCGCAGCCGGTCCGGTCGGAGCTCGCCGGCCGGGCTGGTGATCGCAGCCAGCACTTCGTCCACGGACACCTCACCCCTCCCAAAGTCGTCAACGGCGGGCCCTGCGGAGCGGGTGCCACGGCGGGTTCACGACCTCGCCATGTCCGGCAAAACCGGTCATAGCATCACAAGGTGGGCACAGGTCGGGCAAGCACCCGATGGAGGTGTGTTGGTGGGCCGTTCAACCTTTCCCGGGCCGGCCGGCGAACCGCCGCGCGGATCGTTCCGGGACGGAGCAAGGCGCCCCGCCCGGAAGCCGGACGGGGCGCCGCGGTCCGTCCGGGGGAAGCACCGGGGTCGGGCTTCGGGTGGTCCGGGTCGGACGGGTGGGGCCGGACGGGTGCTCAGACCTCGACGTCGGCGATCACCCAGGTGGCGAACTCGCGCCAGAGGCCGGCCGCGGCCTGGTGGTCCGGGTGGGTCAGGTAGGCCTGGAGGGCGTCGCGGTCCTCGACCAGGCTGTTGATCGCGTAGTCGTACGCGATGTCGCGCTCGGTGGTGTTCCAGCCGCACTCCCACTCGCGCAGCTCGGGGATCACCGAGCCGAGCGCGTCGAAGGCCTTGGCGCCGGCGAGCACGCGCTCTTCGTCCTTGCTGACGCCTTCGTTGAGCTTGAACAGGACCAGGTGGCGGATCACGATTGCCGCTCCTCGCGGACGGGGACAGAGGGTCCCGCTCACCGTAGCCGGTGCCAGGGGGCCGACCGCTACCCGAATGGGTGCGGGCCGTCCGTCACTTGATCAGACCGGTCATGAAGGTGCCGACGGCCTTGGCCGCGTTCGAGATCCCCTCGAAGCCGAGCTGGACCAGCTCGGCGGACCGGGAGGGTGAGGTGATGATCGAGTAGAGCACGAAGATGAGCAGGAGGGCCATGCCGATCTTCTTCGCCTGCGCCATCGGGTGACCTCTTCCTCCCAGCTGTGGGCCGCCGTCATCCGGTCCCCGAGCGGCCTGCAGGGGGCAGCTTATCCACCCGGACGGGCTATCAAGTGTGCGACGCGTTCGGCCGGCGGGACGAAGGTCCCCGCGAGTGGGGCCTTTCTCCGGATGCCCGCTCGCGGGCCGGACGGCAGGATGGAAGACGTACCGAGGATCTGGCAGGAATCCCCGGTGCATGGATCCGGAGCTCCCCGCTGTGGGACCGGTCGCCGCGGCTTCCCCCCGACGCGGCGCCGGTTGTGGGACTCCGCCGGGGGAGCGGTCAGTCCCCCCGAACCGCTCCCCCTCCAGGCTCCGTACGGACCGGGCACCGGTGGTCATCGGCCCGGGGTACGGAGCCGTTCCCATGTCCGGGGCCGTTCCGGCGGTGCCCCGCGGCTCCCGCAACGTGGGCGGACAAACGCCGAGGGCCCGTCCGGATCGGACGGGCCCTCGGGCTCTCGAGCGGTAGCGGTGGGATTCGAACCCACGGTGGAGTTGCCCCCACACACGCTTTCGAGGCGTGCTCCTTTGGCCGCTCGGACACGCTACCGAGAGGAACTCTACCGGAGGGGTGGCGCAGTCACGAAATCCGTATCACCGCGGTGCCCGGCGGGCCCTCAGCGGTGGGTGTCGAAGAAGGCGCGCAGCTGCGCGCCGCACTCGTCGGCGAGGACGCCCGGGATCACCTCGGGCCGGTGGTTGAGCCGGCGGTCGCGCATCACGTCGAAGAGCGAGCCGGCCGCGCCGGCCTTCTCGTCGAGGGCGCCGTAGACCACCCGGTCGATCCGGGAGAGCACGATGGCGCCAGCGCACATGGTGCACGGCTCCAGCGTGACGACCAGCGTGCAGCCGCTCAGCCGCCACTCCCCGGTCTTCTCCGCGGCCTGCCGGACCGCGACCACCTCGGCGTGCGCGGTCGGGTCGCCGACCGCCTCGCGCTCGTTGTGGCCGCGTCCGATCACCTCGCCGTCCGGGTCCAGGACGAGCGCCCCGACCGGTACGTCCCCGGTGGCCGGCGCCAGCGCGGCCTCGGCCATGGCGAGGCGCATCGGCGCCGCCCAGCGGTCGCGGACCGGGTCGGGGCGGACGGGGGCGGGCAGCGGGGAGACGTGCGGGACGGTCAGCGGAGTGGATGCGGGCTGCATGGCATCCAGTGTCGGGTATCCGGTGGTGGACACCGGCATGGCCGACGCCGCTACCGGACGGCCTCCAGGACCTCGCCGCAGCCCAGGGCCTCGGCGATCTCCTCCAGGGCGTCGCCCGGGACCGCGCCCTCGCCGCTGAGCGCCAGCAGCTCGTCGGCGGCGAGGCCGAACTCGGTGAGCAGGTGGGCGTCGCCGAGCGGGCCGACCGGGACGCCGCCGCGGGCGTCGGCGTCCTCGTCGTCCTGCTCCTCGGCCTCCTCGGCCTCGTCCAGCAGGTGGTCCAGGTCGCCGAACTCGCTCTCGCCGGCCTGGTCGACCAACTCGTCGGTGAGGACGGAGCCGTAGGAGCTGCGGGCGGCCGCGGCGCCGTCCGACACGAAGATCCGCGGGTCCTCCTCGCCGTCCACGCGGACGACGGCGAACCAGGCGTCCTCCTGTTCGATGAAGATCAGGACGCTGTCGTCGTCCTGGGCGGATCCGCGGGCCAGGTCGGCCAGATCGGCGAGGGTTTCGACGTCGTCGAGCTCCGTCTCGCTCACATCCCACCCGTCCTCGGTGCGAGCAAGCACTGCAGCGAAGTACGCCACCAGGGACACTCCCAAGATCATCGGTCTCGGCTGTCGGCGCGCACGGGCAACGCGGAAATCTGGCCGCCCCCGCGCCAGAGGCGGTCCGCTTGTTCGGACCGTCCCATCGGAATCGTGACAGAAAGCCCGCCCTTGCGGGGGGTGTTCTGCAGCGCGTCTTTGCAGGTCGTGTCGGAAGGACCGGGTGGCGGACGGCGAAGCCGGGCCGGGGCGGTCCGAGGCCGGTCGAAATTTGCTCCGAACGCCCGGCGGGGCCGTTCGGGTCCCTTCCCGGGGCCGTCCGGGTGTCGCGCCGGACGGGCGCCAGGGCGGCATCAGGGTGGCCCGGGGGTGCCTCCCGAGGCGGTTCCGGGGGCGGTCCCGGGCCCGGTCAGATCCGGAAGGTCCGCATCCGCATCGCCTCGCGCATCCGCCGCTCCTTGGTCCGCCGCGGCTGGACCCGCTCCCGCAGCTCGCGCGCCTCGGTGAGCTCGCGCAGGAAGACGGCCCGCCGCTTGCGGCGCTCCGCTTCCGTCTCGGGGTGGTCGTACGGCGGGCCCGGGCTCCGGCCCACCCCGTCGACGGGCTCGTCCATCGAGCCGTCCCCAGGGTTCGGGTTGCTCGTCATAAGAGGTGACATTCCCAGAACGGCCCGGTTGATACCACAGGAGGCACTTCCGTCCGGACGACCGCGCCGGGTCACGGCGAGTCACGGGAGCGTCACCCGGACCGGCGCCCCGGTGGGCACGGCGAGTCGTACACCCGTCCAGGACCGGGCTAACCTCGATACATGCGTCTCCACGTTGTTGACCACCCCCTGGTCGCCCACAAGCTCTCCACCCTGCGCGACGAGCGCACCGACTCGCCGACCTTCCGTCGCCTGACCGACGAGCTGGTGACCCTCCTCGCCTACGAGGCCACCCGGGACGTCCGCACCGACGAGGTGGAGATCACCACCCCCGTGGCGGTCACGCTGGGTACCCGCCTCAGCTACCCGCGCCCGCTGGTGGTCCCGATCCTGCGGGCCGGCCTCGGCATGCTGGACGGGATGACCCGGCTGCTGCCGACCGCCGAGGTGGGTTTCCTCGGCATGGTCCGCAACGAGGAGACCCTGGAGGCCTCCACCTACGCCACCCGGATGCCGGACGACCTCTCCGGCCGCCAGGTCTACGTGCTCGACCCGATGCTGGCCACCGGCGGCACCCTGGTCGCCGCGATCAGGATGCTGATCGAGCGCGGTGCCACCGACGTCACCGCCGTGGTGCTGCTGGCCGCCCCCGAGGGCGTCGAGGTGATGGAGCGGGAGCTGGCAGGCCTGCCGGTCACCGTCGTCACCGCCGCCGTGGACGAGCGGCTCAACGAGAACGGCTACATCGTCCCGGGCCTCGGCGACGCGGGCGACCGGCTGTACGGCACGGCCGGCTGAGCCTCCCCACCCGAACCACCGAACACCGAGAGCCCCCGGCACTGCGTCTGCCGGGGGCTCTCGGTGTTCGGTCGGTGCCGCGTGCTCGGCCGGTGCCGTCTCAGCAGCTGCCGGTGGCGGTCGGGGCGGGGGAGGGCTTGGTGGCCAGCGCGAGGGCGGCGGCCGCCTGGGTCTCGTCCAGCAGGGCGTTGTAGCTGTCGCCGATCACGAAGTCCACGGTGGTGTCGGTGCGGGCGTCGGCGGTGACGGCGGCCCCGGCGATCTGCGAGCCGACCAGGGTGCCCGCGCCGGCGCCGGCCGGACCGGCGATCACCTGGGCGGTGCCGGGCACCTTCTTGTCCAGCTCGGCCGGGGCGTTGCCGACCTTGCCGATGACGAAGCCGCGCTTCTTGAACTCCTCGGCCGTCCGGCCGGCCAGCCCGGCCTTGGTGGTGGCGTTGTAGACGTTCACGGTGACGGCGGAGGCCTGCGGGACGGCGTGCGGGTCGCCCTGCGCGGCGGCGGGCGCACCGGAGGCGGCGGGGGTGCCCGGGGCGGCCCCCGGCGTCGGGGCGGCCAGCGGCTTGCCGGACGGGTCCGCGCAGGCCTGGGCCGAGGCGTTCTTGTTCCTGCCGGTGAAGATGTCGTACAGCTGCACGCCGCCGAGCGCGACCAGGGCCAGGGCGAGCAGGCCGGCGAGTGCGGCGATCACCTTGCGGCTCTTCTTCGGAGGCCGGCCCAGGCGCGGGTAGGTGTTGCCGGTGACGCGGTACTGCTTCCCCTTGAGGCCTTGGGGAGTCAACATGCTCACGGTTTGTCTCCCCCTCGTACCAGGGCGGGGTCGGGATGACGGATCGGCCGGGTGGGGGCTTCCCCCGGTGCGGGCGGAATCCCCTGGTCGCGGCCGTAGTCAGCAGCGTAGTGCCGGACAGCCTCGAAGGTACTAAACGATCATCATCTGGCGTACCCCGGTACCCGAAAGGGGGTACCGGGGTACGCGCGGACCGCCCTCCGCCGGGTGGCGAGGGGGCGGTCCGGAAAGCCCGTGGGGGTCCGACGGCCCGGTCGGGGGTCCGTCACTCCATTTCGAGGACGCGGGCGTGCAGCACCTGGCGCTGCTGCAACGCCGCCCGGACGGCCCGGTGCAGGCCGTCCTCCAGGTAGAGGTCGCCGTGCCACTTCACCACGTGGGCGAAGAGGTCCCCGTAGAACGTCGAGTCCTCGGCCAGGAGGGTTTCGAGGTCGAGTTGGCCCTTGGTGGTCACCAGCTGGTCGAGTCGCACCGGGCGCGGGGCGACGTCAGCCCACTGGCGGGTGCTCGTCCGGCCGTGATCCGGGTACGGCCGCCCATTGCCGATGCGCTTGAAGATCACACGGAAAGCCTACCGTTCGGACGGCGGATGGCGCAGCAGCCGAGGCTCCGCCACGCGCGCCGGTGTGAACTGCGCATGGACGAATGCCGCTGTTTGATGGGAAATGTCGCGAACATCGCCCGGTGCCGATCGGGTTCCGTGCCGATGCCGAAGCGTTCCGAAGCGTTCCGATCCGCTCAGGAGTGTTCACCGATGGACTCCGACCTCACCCCGCAGGCCGTCCGGGAGATCGCCGCCGGGTACGCCTTCACCGGCCCTGCCCTCGACCTCGGCGCGGTGCTGCTGGACGGCACCGCGTACCCGGACGCCCAGGTGCGCATCCCGCTGGGCGTGCTCAACCGGCACGGGCTGGTCGCCGGGGCCACCGGCACCGGCAAGACCAAGACCCTCCAGCTGATCGCCGAACAGCTCTCCGCGCAGGGCGTGCCGGTGTTCCTGGCCGACATCAAGGGGGACGTCTCCGGTGTCGCCGCGCCCGGGACGCCGAGCGAGCGGACCGGTGCCCGGGCCGCCGAGGTCGGGCAGCAGTGGGAGCCGCGCGGCTGCCCCGCCGAGTTCTACGCGCTCGGCGGGCAGGGCGCGGGCATCCCGATCCGGGCCACCGTCACCAGCTTCGGGCCGCTGCTGCTGGCCAAGGTGCTCGACCTGAACGAGACCCAGGAGTCCTCGCTCACCCTGGTGTTCCACTACGCCGACGCCAAGGGCCTGGAGCTCTACGACCTCAAGGACCTCACCGCGGTGATCGCCTTCCTCGCCTCGCCCGAGGGCAAGGAGGAGCTGCGGACCATCGGCGGGCTCTCGGCGGCCACCGCCGGGGTGATCCTGCGGGCGCTCACCGTGCTGGAGAACGAGGGCGCCGGGGCGTTCTTCGGCGAGCCCGAGTTCGACACCGCCGAACTGCTGCGGACGGCCCCGGACGGCCGGGGCGTGGTCTCGGTGCTGGAACTGCCCGCCGTACAGGACCGGCCGCGGCTGTTCTCCACCTTCCTGATGTGGCTGCTCGCCGACCTCTACCAGGAGCTGCCCGAGGTGGGCGATCCGGACAAGCCCAAGCTGGTGTTCTTCTTCGACGAGGCGCACCTGCTGTTCAAGGGCGCCTCCAAGGCCTTCCTGGAGGCGATCACCCAGACCGTGCGGCTGATCCGCTCCAAGGGCGTCGGCATCTTCTTCGTGACCCAGACGCCGCGGGACGTCCCGTCCGACGTGCTGGCGCAGTTGGGCAACCGGGTGCAGCACGCGCTGCGCGCCTTCACCCCCGACGACGCCAAGGCGCTGAAGGCCACCGTCTCGACCTTCCCGCGCTCCTCGTACGACCTCGGCGCGGTGCTGACCTCGCTGGGCACCGGCGAGGCCGTGGTCACCGTCCTCTCCGAGAAGGGCGCGCCGACCCCGGTCGCGGCGACCAGGCTGCGGGCGCCGCAGTCGCTGATGGGGCCGATCGAGGCGGCGGACCTGCGGGCGGTGGTGGACGCCTCGCCGCTGACGGCGCGCTACCGGGACGCGATCGACCGGGAGTCGGCGTACGAGAAGCTGGCGGCGCGCGCCCCCCGGCCGGAGGCGGCGCCGGCCGGGCCTCCCGCGTCGGCTCCTCCCGAGCCGGCGGCGCGGCGGGAGGAGCGGGAGGGGAAGGCGCGGGAGCAGGCGGGCGTGGGCGGGCTGCTCGGGTCGCTGCTGAACAACCCGAGCGTCAAGTCCTTCGCGCGCTCGGCCGGGAAGCAGCTCGGGCAGGAGATCTCGCGCAGCCTGTTCGGGACGTCCAAGCGGCGGCGGTGACCGGTTCCGGGGCGGGCGGCGGCCGGCCTCAGGCGGAGAGCGCGGCGCCGATCCGGTCCAGGGAGGACAGCCGCATCAGGCCGTAGTGGTAGAACTCGACCTCGGGGACGCCGAGTTCGCGCAGGGTGGCGATCTTGGCGGCGAGGTTCTCCGGGCCGTCGCAGTCGGAGGACATCGGGCGCAGGATCACCGCCATGGACTTCGGGTGGACGCCGTGCAGGGCGAAGGCGGCGAGCTTCTCCCGGACGGCCTCCGGGGTCTTCGCGTAGCCGAGGGTCTCGATCTGGTCGGCGGCTCCGGCGAGGGCGGGCAGGTCGATGCCGGCCAGCCAGCCGGTGCCCGGGCCGCCGCCGTCCATGAAGCTCAGTCGCATGCCGTGCCGGCGGGCCTGCTCGGAGAGGTCGGCGGCCAGCGCGGTGACGGTGGCGGCGGAGGCGTCCACGTAGGCGGCGAAGGCGCCGTCGGCGAGGGCGCTGAGGTCGGCGGGCCGGGCGGCGGCGGACTCGTCGGCCAGCCGGTGGCGCAGCTCGGCGCGGACCGCCTCGGCCACCTCCTCGGCCGGGACCCCGGCGGCGGTGGCGGCGGCGCGGCAGTGCGGGCAGAAGCAGACCCCGAGCAGGGCCTCGGCGGTCGGGCCCAGCTCCTCGAAGTAGCGCTCGTGGTGGTAGCCGTGGCGCAGCCCGTGGAAGTGCAGGGACTCGGCGCGGACCGCGTCCACGCCGTACCGGGCCAGCTCGGCCACCAGGGTCAGCGCGTACTCCCGGACCTCCGGGTTCGCCGGGCAGAGCTCGGTGAGGTGGCGGTCGCCGAAGGCGTTGGCCGGGGCGCAGTCGGGGTGGGCGAAGCCGAGCCGGTCGTTGTGGCAGAAGACCGTCCAGGCGTGCAGCTTCAGGCCGCGGCGGCGGGCCTCCTCGCCGGCCTCGGCGAAGGGGTCGCGGTCGCCGATCGCGGTGGACGGCGCCGGGGCCAGCCGGCGGCCCCGCCAGGCGGCCGGGTCGGGGCGGAAGTACGCCGCGCCCGGCTCCAGGTAGCGGACCACCCGGCGGGGGTTGTGCGGGAAGACGTCGCGGGCCTCGTGGTAGACGGAGGCGAGGGTGACGCCGCCGACCCCGGCGCGGTCGGTGAGGTTGCCGAAGAAGGTGTCGGCGCCCTCGTCGAGCAGGTCGGTGGCGAAGGCGAGGACGGACGACTCCACGGTGCGGCTCCGGAGCTGGGGGAGGGTGAGCCGTCCACGCTAGCCGCAGGGGTGGGATTGGTCTATACCTGATGGCCCGAGTGGGCTACCGGGCCGACGGCCGCCGGGCCGGGGGCTACAGGCCCAGGTCGTCCAGCTGCTTGAGCAGGGCGGATCCGGGGCTGTCCGGGGCGGCGGCGGGCTTCGGGGCCCGCTGCTCGGCCGGCCGGCTGCGGAGCAGGAAGGCGGCGGCCAGCCCGCCGATCAGTCCGCCCAGGTGGCCCAGCCAGCTGACGCCCGGGGTGACCGGCAGCACGCCGATCAGGATGGTCGAGTAGACCGCCGCGATGACGATGCCGACCGCCGCGTCCAGCACGTTGCGGTCCAGCACGCCGCGCAGCACCACGTAGCCGAGGTAGCCGTAGACCAGGCCGCTCGCCCCGGCCGTCACGGTGTTCGGGCTCTCCAGCAGCCAGACCAGCAGCCCGTCGGACATCGTGATCACCAGGCTGGCCAGCAGGAACTTCTTCATGCCCCGGTAGGCGGACAGGAAGCCGAGCAGGAACAGCGGCCAGGCATTGGCCGCGATGTGGTCCCAACCGAAGTGCAGGAACGGCGAGGTGAAGATCTCCGGCAGGTCGCCGATCCGCTCCGAGCGCAGGCCGAACTCCTGCGACAGCCCGTAGTCGTCCAGCCAGTTGACCACCTGGACGGACCAGATGACGGCCTGGAGGCCGATCATGGTGAACAGCGCGTCGCGCGAGTCGGAGAGCAGACGGGTCATTCTGGAGGCCATGCCGTCGACTCTAGGGGCGGCGGGATCGCACACGCACCCGATTACGGCGAGCCGTTTAGAGTGACCTGTGTCATTCCGACCGTGAGAGGTGACCAGCCCATGAGCAAGCGCGCGCCGCTGCCGTACGAGTTCCTTCCGCAGGTGCCGTCCTTCCCGCTGAGCAGCGAGGACATCACCGAAGGCGGCACGCTGGGCCCGGAGTTCGTCCACGCCGACGGCAACCTCTCGCCGCAGCTGGCCTGGTCGGGCCTGCCGGAGGGCACCCGGAGCATCGCGGTCACCTGCTACGACCCGGACGCGCCGACCGGCTCCGGCTGGTGGCACTGGCTCGCCCTGAACCTGCCCGCCGACACCGCCGGCCTGCCGCGCGGCGCCGGCTCCTCGGACGCCGACCTGCCCGGCGAGGCCTCCTTCCACGGCCGCAACGACTTCCCGGGCAACCGGTACGACGGCGCCGCCCCGCCGCCCGGCGTCCCGCACCGCTACGTCTTCGCGGTGCACGCGCTGGACGTGGAGAAGCTGGACGTCGCCGCCGACACCCCGCCGGCCCAGGTGGGCTTCAACCTCACCTTCCACACCCTGGGCCGGGCGCTGCTGACCGCCGAGTACGGGGTCTGAGCGGGGCCCGATCGATGTCGATACTGGTGTCCGACCGTCCGGTCGAGGTCTGGCGGCTGCCCGCGGAGGACGTCCGGGCCGGCCACCGGGCCCTGACCTGGACGGTCGGGCCGCAGGGGGAGCTGGCCGTCCTGGTGGTGCCGGAGCGGTACGCGGCACCGGCCGGTTCGTGGCCGTGCGCCCGGCTGCCGTTCGACGGCGAGGTGGTGGTGCGCGGCCCGCGGGGCGAGTGGCGGGTGCCGCTCGCCGGGGTCGGGGTCCCGCCGGACTTCCTGGCGCTGCTGCCGGGCGGCCGGGTGCTACTGGTCGGAGGCAGGGCCGAGGAGTCGGCGGACGGCTGGGAGCGCAACGGCCAGGTCTTCGGGCCGGACGGACGGCTGACCCGGGAGCTGCAACTCGGCGACGACGTCCAGGCGTTGACCACCGACCGGGACGGCCGGATCTGGCTGGCCTTCGGGGACGAGGGCAACTACGGGGACAACCCGCTCGGCCAGTACGGCCTGCTCGGGCTGGACACCGCCGGACGGGTCGTCTGGCGGCCGGACTTCGGGCAGCTGGGCGACCAGCCGCTGGAGGGCCTCGCCGCCGCCACCGAGGGACGGCGGGCCTGGCTGGCCTGGTACGGGGACAGGAGCCACCTCACCGGGATCGACCCGGACGGCGGCGAGCCCGTCGTCATGCGGCTGCCGGCCCGCCAGCCGGTGGGCTTCGCGATCGCCGGGGACCGGGCCGTGTTCCTCCAGCCCGGCGGCGAGCTGATCCGGTGCGAACGGGAGAGCCGGAAGGGCTGGCGGGAGGTGCGCCGCGAGCGGGTCGGCGTCCCCGGCGGCCTCGACCGGGGGCGCGCGCACGGCCGGGACGGGGTGCTCTGGTTCCGCTCCGGCAACGGCTGGTTCCGGGTCGAGGCCTAGGTTCCGGCCCTCGGGTCGCGGCCTCAGGTGCCGGCCTTCAGGGCGGGGCCCGGGGTCCGGGCCTCCGGGCCGGCCGCGTGGTGGGCGCGGTCGGCGAGCCGGCGCAGGTGCTCGCGCAGCGCCGGCGGCTCGTGCACCTCGAAGGGGCAGTCCAGCGACAGCAGCCGCATCGCCGTCCACTCCAGCGAGTCGGAACGGGAGCGGAGCCGGCAGCTGTGCCCGTCGATCGGCTCGACCTCGGAGTCGCCCGGCCGGAGGCTGTCGCGGACCCGCTCGGCCGGGGCGTGCACGGTGGCGACCACGGTGCCGCTCGGTGACGGGCGGCGCAGCTTGCCCGCCACGTACGCGGCGGCGTCCTCGGCGGGGAGCGGGCGCGGGGTGAAGCGGACGCCGGTGGCGGCCGGGCCGCTCAGCCGGTCGACCCGGAACAGCCGCCAGTCCGCGCGGTCCAGGTCGTAGCCGACCAGGTACCAGCGGCGGCCGACCGAGACCAGCCGCTCGGGCTCGACCTGCCGACTGGTCTCGGCGCCGTCGTACGCCCGGTAGCCGAAGCGCAGCCGCTCCCGGGCGGTGACGGCGCGGGCGAGCACGGTGAGGTCCTCCGGGTCGACGGTCGGGCCGTCCCCGGCGAGCAGCGGCACGGTCGCGGAGTTGAGCGTCCCGACCTGGTGCCGCAGCCGGCCCGGCAGCACCTGGAGCAGCTTGCCGAGCGCCCGTACCGAGGCCTCCTCGATGCCGACCACGGCGTGCCCGGCCGCCGCGCGGAGCCCGACCGCGATGGCCACCGCCTCCTCGTCGTCCAGCAGCAGCGGGGGCATCGCGGTGCCCGCGACCAACCGGTAGCCGCCCTCCGCGCCCATGCTGGCCCGCACCGGGTAGCCGAGCTCGCGCAGCCGGTCGATGTCGCGCCGGATGGTGCGGGGGCTGACGCCGAGCCGTTCGGCGAGCTCGCTGCCGGGCCACTCGCGCGGGGTCTGGAGCAGCGAGAGGAGGTTCAACAGCCGTGCCGGGGTGTCGCTCATGTGCGCCTCTCGATGCTTCGCTCGCTCGTGCCGTCGCTCGTGCCGTCCAGAATGCCGGACCAACTGGGACAGATTCTGACCTAGATGCCCGCTACTGTCGTGGACGTGGAAAAGGTAGAGGAGTACGGAATGGGCACCGCGGCAGCGGAGCGCCGGAGGTGGATCGCGCTGACGATCGTGATGGTCGCCTCCTTCATGGACCTGGTGGACGTGACCATCGTCAACATCGCCATCCCGAGCATCCAGCAGGACACCGGCGCCTCGTTCAGCGCCGTCCAGTGGGTCACCGGGGGCTACGCGCTGGCCTTCGCGATCGGGCTGATCACCGGCGGCCGGCTGGGTGACATCCACGGCCGCAAGCGGGTGTTCCTGATCGGGATCGGCGGCTTCACGCTGGCCTCGGCGCTGTGCGGGCTGGCCTCCAGCCCGGAGATGCTGATCGCGACCCGGGTGCTCCAGGGCGGCACGGCCGCGCTGATGGTGCCGCAGGTGCTGTCGATCATCCACGCGACCTTCCCGGCGGAGGAGCGCGGCAAGGTGTTCGGCCTGTTCGGCGCGGTGGTCGGGCTGGGCGCGGTCTCCGGTCCGATGATCGGTGCGCTGCTCACCGAGTGGGACCTGTTCGGCCTGGCCTGGCGGCCGATCTTCCTGATCAACCTGCCGGTCGGCATCGCCGGACTGCTGCTGGGCCGCCGCTTCATCGACGAGTCCAAGGCCGACCAGGCGCTGAAGCTGGACCTGGTGGGCGTGGCGCTGGCCAGCCTCGGCCTGCTGATGCTGATCTACCCGCTGACGCACGGCCGGGAGGCCGGCTGGCCGCTGTGGGGCTACCTGTCGATGGCCGGGAGCCTGCCGGTGTTCGCGCTGTTCGTGGCGTACGAGAAGGTCAAGACGCGGCGGGACGGCTCGCCGCTGGTGGAGCTGGCGCTGTTCCGGGTGAAGTCCTTCGCGGCCGGGATCTGCGTGCAGCTGGCCTTCGGCGTGGCACTCGGCATCTACTTCCTGGTCTGGACCCTCTACATGCAGATCGGGCTGGGCTGGAGCCCGCTCAAGGCCGGCGCGACCGGCATCCCGTTCTCGATCGCGGTCTCCACGGCGGCCGGACTGTCGGTGCAGAAGCTGGTGCCGCGGTTCGGGCGGAAGGTGCTGCAGACCGGCGCGCTGGTGATGGCGGCGGGCGTGCTCGTCTACATCTGGGAGGCGGACCGGTACGGGACGACGATCACCGCCTGGCAGATGGCGCTGCCGCTGGTGGTGATGGGCCTCGGGATGGGGCTGATCGTCGCGCCGATCACCGACGCGGTGCTGGCGGAGGTGCCGCGTGAGCACGCCGGTTCGGCGTCCGGGCTGATCAACACCGTGCAGCAGGTGGGCAACGCGCTCGGGCTCGGCCTGGTGTCGGTGGCCTTCTTCGGGGCGATGGACGACGTGGTCGCGCCGGAGGCGGTCGGGACGGCGTTCGGCGGGGCCTTCGTGCACGCGATGTGGTGGGTCGCCGGGGTGCTGCTCGCGGTCTTCCTGCTGATGTTCGCGCTGCCGCGGCGGCGCAAGGCGCTCGGGGCCGTGGCCGGCTCCGGGGGCGCGGGTGGCTCCGCGGACGGTTCCACCGCGGAGCAGCAGGCGCCCGTCGTGGCCTGACGGAGCGCTCCCGTTCACGGGCCCCGGTCGCGCGGCGCGGCCGGGGCCCGCGTCGCGCTCTGGGCGGGGCCGGCCCCGGTACGGCCGGCCGGGTGGGTCAGCCGGTGCTCAGCGCACCCCGGTCGGGGTGGGGGCGGCGGACGCGCGGGTGGTGGTGCGCGGCTTGGCGGCGGCCTTGGCCTCCTTCGCGGCGCGCTTCACCTCCTGCTTGAACTCCCGCACCAGGGTGAGCGATTCGGGGCCGGTGATGTCGGCCACCGAGCGGTGCGCGCCCTCCTCGCCGTACACCCCGGCCGCCTCGCGCCAGCCCTCCGGCCGCACCCCGTACTGCTTGCCGAGCAGGGCCAGGAAGATCTGCGACTTCTGCTTGCCGAAGCCGGGCAGGGCGTTGAGCCGGCTGAGCAGCTCCTTGCCGGTGCGGACGTTCTTCCACAGCGCGGCCGCGTCGCCGTCGTACTGCGCGACGAGGAACTGGCAGAGCTGCTGCACCCGTTTGGCCATCGCGGCCGGGTAGCGGTGGACCGCCGGTTTGGCGGAGAGGAGCGCGACGAACTCCTCCGGGTTGTAGGTGGCGATCTCGTGGGCGTCCAGGTCGTCGTGGCCGAGGCGCTGGGCGATGGTCAGCGGGCCGGTGAACGCCCACTCCATCGGGACCTGCTGGTCCAGCAGCATGCCGACGAGTGCGGCGAGCGCGCTGCGTCCGAGCAGTTCGTCGGCCTCGGGCTGCTGTGCGAGCCGGACGGTGACGTTCATGGGCTTGCCCTCCTCGGAGTTGACGTCGGGTCGGCGCCCAGTCTGGTGGAAGCGGCGTTGGCGTACGCGGTCAACACGCCCGTAGCCGGGGAAGTCTTGTCTGTTCAAGGCCTTGCCAGAGCTGCATTGTTCGTTGGCGGAGCGGTTGCCGGGGGTGCCGGCGGGGGCGCGAGGGATATTTTTTGCCCGCGCCTGTCGCATCCGCCGGGGGTCCCGGGTCGGGGGCGGTGCGGCGTCCGTGAGGCGGCGGGCGCGGGGGCGTGGGGGGTTGGGGAGGGCGCTCGGCCGGGTGGGTGGTTCTGGACGGGGGGAACGAGTCATTTCATATGACTGTTTCTGTTGTGACGGTGCGGCGAGCTGACGGCGGGTCATTCTTGGTCCAATTCGACACGTCCAGAAAGGCCCGCCCGCCGTGACCCAGCCGTTCGAACTGCCGTCCTTCTACGTGCCGCACCCGGCACGCCTCAACCCGCATCTGGACGAGGCACGGGCCCACTCCACCGGCTGGGCCCGGGAGATGGGGATGCTGGAGGGGTCGGGGATCTGGGACCAGGCCGACCTGGAGGCCCACGACTACGGACTGCTCTGCGCGTACACCCACCCCGACGCCTCCGCCGAGGCGCTGTCCCTGGTCACCGACTGGTACGTGTGGGTCTTCTTCTTCGACGACCACTTCCTCGACATGTACAAGCGCACCAACGACCGTGGGGCGGGCAAGGCCCACCTCGACCGGCTGCCGCTGTTCATGCCGGCCGACCCGGCCGCCGAGCTGCCGGAACCGGAGAACCCGGTCGAGGCGGGACTGGCCGACCTGTGGCGGCGCACCGTGCCGGTGATGGGCGAGGACTGGCGGATCCGGTTCGCCGCGAGCACCCGGAACCTGCTCAACGAGTCGCTGTGGGAGCTCGCCAACATCAACGAGGGCCGGGTGGCCAACCCGGTCGAGTACATCGAGATGCGCCGCAAGGTCGGCGGCGCGCCCTGGTCCGCGCAGCTGGTCGAGTACGCGGCCGGCGCCGAGGTGCCGAAGGAGGTGTCGGGTTCGCGGGCGCTGCGGGTGCTGATGGACGCCTTCTCCGACGGGGTGCACCTGCGCAACGACATCTTCTCGTACCAGCGGGAGGTGGAGGACGAGGGCGAGCTGAGCAACGGCATCCTGGTGCTGGAGCGGTTCCTGGAGTGCTCCACCCAGGAGGCCGCCGAGGCGGTCAACGACCTGCTCACCTCGCGGCTGCAGCAGTTCGAGAACACCGTGTTCACCGAACTGCCGGTGCTGTTCGCGGAGACCGGGCTGGACCCGGCGGGCCGTGCCCGGGTGATGGCGTACGTCAAGGGCCTCCAGGACTGGCAGTCCGGCGGGCACGAGTGGCACCTGCGCTCCAGCCGGTACATGAACGGCGGTGGGGCGGCGGCGAGTTCGTCCGGTTCGGCGGCCTCGGGCGCTGAGGTGGCGCCCGGCTCGGGCGGTGGGCTGCCGGGGCTGCCGGGAGGGCCCGGGGGTGGCAACTGGTGGGACCAGTACGCGATCGGCGGCATCGGGACCTCGGCGCTGGACATCCTGCGCAGCACGGCCGCCGGGGCTTCGGCGGCCGGGGCCTCGGTGGCCGCGGCGGAGGCGAGCCCGACGGGTGCGGCCGAGGGTGCGGCGGGCCCGGCCGTGCGGCGGGCGCGGTCGCACGGCCACGTGCCGCACCAGGCCGTCGGGCCGTCCCTGCTGCCCGAGTTCGAGCTGCCGTACGAGCTCCGGCTGAGCCCGCACCTGGACGGCGCCCGGGAGCGCGTGATCGAGTGGGCCGGGCGGATGGGGCTGCTGGCGGCGGAGCCGGGCGTCCCCGCATCCGGTATCTGGGACGCCGAGTCGATGCGCGACTACGACCTCCCGCTCTGCGCGGCCGGCCTCCACCCGGACGCCACCGCAGACCAACTCGACATCGCCTCCGCCTGGTTGGCCTGGGGCACCTGGGCCGACGACTACTACCCCCGGGCCTTCGGACGCACCCGCGACCTGGGCGGCGCCAAGGCCGCCAACGCGCGGCTGTCCCTGTTCATGCCGGTGGACGGCACCCCCGCGCCGGAGCCCGTCAACGCGCTGGAGCGCGGCCTCGCCGACATCTGGGAGCGCACCGCCGGCCCGATGGCCGTCGAGGCCAGGGGCCGGTTCCGGGTGGCCGTCGAGGTGATGCTGGACAGCTGGATCTGGGAGCTGGCCAACCAGATCCAGAACCGGATCCCGGACCCGGTGGACTACCTGGAGATGCGCCGCTCCACCTTCGGCTCCGAGCTCACCACGAGCCTCTCCCGCCTCGGCCACGGGCAGACCGTGCCGCAGGAGGTGTACGACCACGGCTCGATGCGCGCGCTGGAGAACTCCGCGATGGACTACGCGTGCATGATGAACGACCTCTTCTCGTACCAGAAGGAGGTCGAGTACGAGGGCGAGCTGCACAACGCCGTCCTGGTGGTGCAGAACTTCTTCGGCTGCGACTACCCGTCCGGGGTCCGGATCGTCGACGACCTGATGCACTCGCGGCTGGGCCAGTTCCAGCACGTCGCGCAGAAGGAACTCCCGGTCATGTACGAGGACTTCGGGCTGGAGCAGGCGGCCAGGGAACTGCTCGACGGGTACGTGGGGGAGCTGGAGAACTGGCTCGCGGGCATCCTCAACTGGCACGGGGGCTGCCTCCGGTACGGCACGGCCGACCTGGAGCGGCACTTCGGCGCCGAGCGGGACCTGGTGGAGGCCTCGCAGGCCCGTCGGGCGGCCACGGCGGCGGCCGCCGAGGCTCCGGCGGCGGGCACCGCCCCGGTGGTTCCGAGCGTGCCGGTGCCCTCGGCGCCCCCGGTGCCCCCGGTGCCGCTCGGCCCGACCGGCCTGGGCACGGCCTCGCTGCGCCTGTCGGCGGGCGGCTGACCTCGGAGGTCCGCACCCGCGCGGGTTCCAGCCCGCGCGGGTGCGGCGCGTCGTGGCTAGGCTGACGAACCGGGGGCCGGCGTGCGCCCTCCCGGCGCGCGCGCTTCGCCACACACGAGGGCAGAGAGATGGCTGCGCTACCTGAGGGCACACCCTGTTGGGCCGACGCGATGTTCACCGACCTGGAGGGCGCCAAGGCCTTCTACGGCGACGTGCTGGGCTGGACCTTCGGCGAGAGCTCGTCGGAGTTCGGCAACTACACCCAGGCGTACTCGGACGGCAAGGCGGTCGCCGCGGTCGTGCCGCCGATGCCCGGCGCGGAGGCCCAGTCCGCCTGGTGCCTGTACCTGGCCTCACCGGACGCCGGCGCCACGGCGGCGCGGATCCGCGCCAACGGCGGCGAGGTGGTCATGGGGCCGATGCAGGTCGGCGACTTCGGCACGCTGGTGATCGCCAGGGACCCGGGCGGCGTGGTGTTCGGCGTCTGGCAGGCCGGGCGGCACGAGGGCTTCGAGAAGCAGGGCGAGCCCGGCGCGTACAGCTGGGCCGAGGTGGTGACCCGCGAGCCCGCGAAGGCGGACGCCTTCTTCCCGGCGGTCTTCCCGTACGGCGTGCAGAAGATGGCGGGCGGGGACTTCGACTACCGGATGTTCCAGGTCGGCGGCCGGCCGGTGCTGGGCCGGATGGGAGCGGAGGGCGACTTCCTGCCGCCCGAGGCCCCCTCGTACATCAGCGTCTACTTCGCGGTGGACGACACCGACGCCGCGATCGGGCGGCTGACGGCGCGCGGCGGCACGGTGTACTTCGGGCCGATGGACAGCCCGTTCGGCCGGTTCGCGGCGGTCGGCGACCCGCAGGGCGCGGCCTTCGGGTTGATCGACCTCGACCGGCGGGTAGGGGAGCAGCCGGAGACGGAGGACGTCTGATGCGTCCGACGGGACGACGAGCGACAGGGGTGGCCGATGGGTGAGCGCGAGGAACTCGTCGAGACGCTGGACAAGCACCGCGGACTGCTGCGGCACACCGTACGGGACCTCACCGACGCGCAGGCGGCCGAGCGCACCACCGTCAGCGAGCTGAGCCTCGGCGGCCTGATCAAGCACGTGGCGGGGGTCGAGGCGCGCTGGGCGCGGTTCATCACCGGCGGTGCGGAGGCGATGCGGAGCGGGGACGCGGGCGCCGCCGACCCGGACGCCTGGGCGGCCCAGTTCCGGATGGCGGAGGGCGACACGCTGGCCGGGCTGCTCGCCGAGTACGAGCGGACGGCGCGCGGGACGGACGAGCTGGTCCGGAGCCTGCCCGACCTCGACGCCGCCCACGACCTGCCGCCCGCGCCCTGGTTCCCGCCGGGCACGGCCTGGTCGGCCCGGCGGGTGCTGCTGCACCTGATCGCCGAGACCGCGCAGCACGCCGGGCACGCGGACATCATCCGGGAGGCGCTGGACGGGGCGAAGTCGATGGGCTGAGCCGGACCGGCGCCGTTGAGCGGGAGCGGCGCCGGGGCGGCCGTCAGGGCAGCTCCACGCCGAGGAGTTCGCGCAGCGCCCGGCCGCCGTCCGGGGTGACCCGGAGGGCCCGGCCGGAGCCGATCCGCTCCACCCAGGCGCGGTCCAGGGCGGCCCGGCAGAGGGCCGCGCCCAGCGCCCCGCCCAGGTGGCTGCGGCGCTCCGTCCAGTCCAGGCAGCTGCGCACCACCGGGCGTCCGCCGCGGCGGCCCGCGCCCGGCGGCAGCTCGATCGCCTGCGCGGCCAGCCAGTCCCGGCCGCGTCCGGTGAGGGCCAGCCCGTCCTCCTCGGTGACCAGGCCGCGTGCGAACAGCGCGTCCGACACGGCCACGCCGAGGCGTCCGGCCAGGTGGTCGTAGCAGGTGCGGGCGCGGGCCTCGGCGCTCAGCCGGGTGGCCTCGGTCAGGTTGCGGGGCGCGGTCGCGGGGCCGGGACCGGACTCCGCGAAGACGGTGAGGTCCTCGATCAGCGTGGCCACCGCGGGCGTGGCCAGCCGGACGTACCGGTGCCGGCCCTGCCGCTCCTCGGCCAGCAGCCCGCCCGCGATCAGCCGGGACAGGTGCTCGCTGGCCGTGGACGGCGCGACGCGCGCGTGCCGGGCCAGCTCACCGGCCGTCCAGGCACGGCCGTCGAGCAGGGCGGAGCAGATGGCGGCCCGGGTGGGGTCGGCGAGCAGGGCGGCGAGGGCGGCGAGCGTCATGCCTCCATGGTCGGGGCACGGCGGTGCGGGGATGCCCTGGTGCGGGGGACGGGGCGGTCGCGGCGGCGGGGCCGCGTGGGGGAGCGGAGCCGGGGACATGCCTCCAGGGTCGCCCCGGCACGGTTCGGCCGGGGCCGAAACGACCCGGGGCCACGATGACGGCATGAGCGAAACCACGGTGGTCCCCGGGGCGGCGGCCACGACCTTCTCCCGCTACGACGATGTGACGGCGGCTCTGGCCGATCCCGCGCTGGTGCCGCTGCCCGCGGCGGCCCCCGCGCCTGGTGCGCCCGGCGGCGCCCCCGGCACGGTGGCCTGGCTGCGGTCCGCCGTCGCCCGGTTCAGCTCCGGGGAACCGCACGCCCGGCGCCGGGCGCTGGTGCTGGCCGACCTGGAGCGGCTGGACCCGGACCGGCTGCGGGTGGCCGCGGCCGGCGGCTTCGAGTCCGACGTCCGGCTGCGGGTCGTCCGGGTGCTCGCGGCGGAGCTCGGCCTGGCCGACCCGGAGGCCGTGGCGCGGGACGTCGCGACGGTGTCCCGGGCGTACTTCACCGACGCGCCGGCCTGTCCGGCGGCGGACGGCCCGGTGGTGGACGGCCCGGTGGCGGGCGCGTCGTTGGACCCGGTGGTGGACGGCGCGTCGGCCGACCCGGTGGCCGACGCGGCGGTGGCCCGGCTGCTGCCCGCGATGGGGGACCGGGACGAGGAGACCGCCGCGAACCGGATCGGCCTGCTCGTCCAGGCCTGCGACGCCACCGCCGCGCTGGTCGAGGGCGCCCGCCGGCACGAGGACGGGTTGGCCGGTGTGCTGCGCACGGATCCGCCGGTCCGGACGATGCGGCGGATCGCCGTCCGGGCGACCGAGGTCGGCGGGGTCGCGGTGCCGGTCGGGACGCGGGTCCTGCTCGACATCGCCGCCGCCCAGGCCGGGGCGCCGGCCGGGGTCGCGCTCACCTTCGGTGCCCCGCCCCGGAGTTGCCCGGGCCGCTCGCAGGCCCTGGTGATCGCCGAGGGCATCCTGTACGGCGCCTCCGATCCGGCGGACACCGGGACGCCGCCGTCGACCCCGGACCTCGACAAGGCCGAACTGGCCGCCCTGGTACCGGAGATGGTCGCTTACGTGCTCGCCCTGGCGGTCGGCTGGACGGCCTGGGACGGCCGTCCGATCGTCAATGTCGACGGCCGAACCTACGCGCCGCACAAGGCCGTTCGCCGCATCACCGACCATCTCGTCGACCACCTCGCCGAGGTGGAGGCCCGGCTGGTCGGCGAACCGACCGAGCCCGACCACTGGCACGCCTCCAACGCCACCACCCCGGCCGACCTGGCCCCGTTCACCACCGCCGACCTGGACGAGGCCCGCAGCCGGCTGACCCGGCTGGCCGGGATCTGGTCCCGGCGGGTCGCGGCGCTGCCGGACGAACGGCTGGACGACTCCCCGGGGACGGGCTGGAGCTTCCGGCAGATCGTCTGCCACGTCTCCGAGGCCGGGTACTACTACGCGGACTCGGTCGGGAGCCTGGCGGGTGCGAGGGGCGGCGCCGCGGATCCGGCGGGGGTGACCGACAGCCCGATGTGGGTGACCGACAGCCCGACGTGGGTGACCGACAGTCCGGCGGACCCGACCGGACACCGTGCGAACGAGCCGATGGAGACGACCCGATGACCCCCTTCGCCGCCCTGCACCACCGCCCCGGGCGCCCGCTGCTGCTCCCCAACGCCTGGGACCACGCCTCGGCCGTCGCCCTCGCCGCCCAGGGCCACCCCGCGATCGGCACCACCAGCCTGGGCGTGGCGGCCGTCGCCGGCCTCCCCGACGGCGCCGCCGCCACCCGCGCGGAGACCGTACGGCTGGCGCGCCGGCTCGGGCGCGACGGCTTCCTGCTCAGCGTCGACGCGGAGTCCGGGTTCAGCGACGACCCGGACGAAGTCGCCGAGCTGGCCGTGGAGTTGGCCGAGGCCGGCGCGGTCGGCATCAACCTGGAGGACGGCCGGGCGGACGGCACGCTGGCCCCGTCCGCCCGCCACGCCGCGAAGATCGCCGCGGTGAAGGCGGCCGCCCCGGCGCTGTTCGTCAACGCCCGTACCGACACCTACTGGTGCGGGCAGGACGCCCCCGAGGCGGAGACGCTCCGCCGCCTGGACGCCTACCAACAGGCGGGCGCGGACGGCGTGTTCGTCCCCGGGCTGACCGGTCCGGCGGCGATCGGCCGGCTGGTCGGCGCGCTCGCCGTCCCGCTCAACATCCTCTGGACGCCGACCGGCCCGGGCCTCGCCGAGCTGGCCGCGCTCGGGGTGGCCCGGGTCAGCCTCGGGTCGCTGCTGTACCGCGCGGCACTGGCGGCGGCGGTGGCCACGGCTGCGGCCGTCGCGGCGGGGGAGCCGGTCGGTCCGGTGCCGGGGTACGCGGAGGTGCAGGCGCTCAGCGGGAGCTGAGCCGCGCGGTCGGGGCGGCGCTGGGCCGTGCGGCCGGGCGGGAGGCGGCACGTCGGGCGGGGGGCGGCCCCCGGAGGGCTCAGTGCTGTCCGCGGGCCGTCCTGGCCGCTTCGATCCCGTCCAGGATGACGTTGACGCCCCGGGCGAAGGTGCTGTCCCGGCCTCCGGCGACCTCGTCCGGAACCGAGGTGGTGTACAGCCGGTGCAGCCGCGGGAAGTCCTTGGTGGCCTCCGTGACGACGGGCAGCAGCCGGTTCATCCACTCCTGCTCGTCCTGGCCGCTGCGGGCCAGCGCGGCCAGCCAGGCGGCCTCCACGCAGGCGGTCCCGATGGTGTAGCCCATGACCGCGTTCATCGCGTCGTTCGCCTCGACGATCTCGAAGCCGGCCGCCTCCAGGACGTCCAACAGGGCTTCGGAGAGCCGCATCCAGTTGGGGCCGAGGTAGATCATCCCGACGTCTCCGATCACCCCGACCATCCACGGGTGGCGGATGATGGCCGTGCGCATGCTCTCGGCGCACTCCGCGATCTTCGCGCGCCAGACCTTCGGCTCCTCGGACCCCTCGGCCGAGGGGTGCGGGAGGGTGCCGAAGACCTGGTCGACGACCAGGGCGAGCAGCTCGTCCTTGTTGGCGACGTGGGTGTAGAGCGAGGTGGCGCCGGCGTTCAGCCGGGCGGCGAGCTTGCGCATGCTCAGCGCCTCGATGCCGCCGGAGTCCAGCAGCGCGAAGGCCTCGGCGACGATCTGTTCGCGGCTGAGGGCGGGCTGTTCCCGCCGTCGCTCGGGGCGGTTCCACGGCATGGGGATGCCCGGGGTCGCGCCGTCCTCTGTCCTGGCCGCCATCGGGCCCTCCTCACCAATCGTCCGGATCCGGTCCGGTTCGGCGCCGCTCGCCACGGGTTGATGCGAACAGTGTACGGCGCGACGAACAGCGTGCGGAGATCGAACGGTGTGCGGCGTTGCGAACAGTGTGCGGTGTCCGTACAGTGTTCGGAGCGGCGCACACCGTTCTCCTGGGGACGGAGGACGGTGTGCCCGCGACGACTTCCGCGCGGCTCCGGCGTCACAGCCCGGCCCGCGCGCCCGTTCCGACGCTCGACGCCCGAGCTCGGAGTCCGACGCTCGAAGCCCGAAGTTCGAAGGGGGAAACGCCGTGGAACGTCATCCGCAGCGCTGGCTCATCCTGGTCGTGCTCTGTCTCAGCAGCCTGGTGCTGGTGATCGACAACATGGTGCTCACGGTGTCCATCCCGCCGATCGCGGAGGACCTCAAGGCCGGGGCGCAGGACATCCAGTGGATCATCGACTCGTACATCCTGGTCTTCGCCGGCCTGCTGCTCACCTCCGGCAGCCTCTCCGACCGCTTCGGACGACGGAAGGTGATGATCGTCGGGCTGGCGCTGTTCGGCGCCGCCTCACTGGTCGCGGCGTACGCCGGCAGCCCCGGTGAGCTGATAGCCGGGCGCGTCCTGATGGGCGTCGGCGGCGCGCTGGTCATGCCGAGCACGCTCTCCATCCTGATCACCGTCTTCGATGACGAGGAGCGCCCGAAGGCGATCGCCGCGTGGACCGCGGTGGCCATGGTCGGCCTGGTCGGCGGTCCGGTGCTGGGCGGCGCGCTGATCGCGCACTTCTGGTGGGGCGCGGTCTTCCTGCTCAACGTGCCGATCGCGGCCGTCGCCATCGTCGCCGCGGTGCTGCTGATGCCGGAGTCCAAGGGACCGTGGCGCCGCCCCGACCTGCTCGGCATGGTGCTGTCGATGGTCGGCATGACAGCGTTGGTGTGGTCGATCATCGTGCTGCCCCAGGACGGCTTCACCAGCGTGAGCACCCTCGGCGCACTCGCCCTCGCGGTGGCCTCGCTGGTCGGCTTCGCCGTCCGGCAGGTCCGCACCGACTCGCCGATGGTCCCGATCAAGCTGTTCCGCAACCGGGTCTTCACCGGTGCCAGCTTCTCGCTCATCCTGCTGACCTTCGCCACCGGCGGGCTGATGCTGGTCCTCACCCAGTACCTCCAGTTCGTGCTGGAGTTCTCGCCCACCGACACCGGCCTCGCCTTCATCCCGCTGGCCATCGCCTCGCTGGTGTTCAACGCGCTGGGCGCGGTGCTCGGCAAGAAGGTCCCGGCGCGGGTGTTCACCTCGATCGGCATGCTGATCATCGCGGGCGGCTTCGGACTGCTCGCCACCCTCTCGGTCGGCGACGGCTTCACCAAGGTCTCCCTGGCCATGCTGGTGCTCGGCATCGGCTCCGGCCTCGCCATGCCGGCCGCCTCCAACGCGCTGATGAGCGCCATCCCCAGTGAGCACGCCGGCGTCGGCTCCGCGCTCAACGACACCATTCAGCAGTCCGGTGCGGCGCTCGGCGTGGCCATCCTCGGCACCGTGCTCTCCAGCACCTACACCGGCGCGATGCCCGCGGCCGCCCCCGCCGCCGCCCGCCACGACATCACCGGCGCGCTCGCGGTGGCCGGCTCCACCGGGGACGGCGGCCTGGTCGCGGCCGCCCGGGAGGCGTTCAACACCGCCACCTCCACCACCTTCACGGCGGGCGGCATCGCGGTCGTCGCGGCGGCGGCGCTCACCCTGGTGCTGATGCGCGACGGCCGGAAGACCGCCGGTACGGGGGCCGAGCCCCCGGCGGTGCCGGAGGCCGAGCCGGTCGCCTGACCGGCCCCTCTCCCCGGGCAGATCGCCCCGGCCGCCTCGTGCGGCCGGGGCCGTCGGCGTCCGCCCGCTGTCCTGTCGCCCTCCTGCCGCTGTCCTGCTGCCGTCCGCCCGCCGGGTCCCTGCGGGGCGCGTAGCCTCGGATCATGGAACCGTCCGCCTCGTACCAGGAACGCGCGTGCCGGCTGCCCGGCGCGGTCCTGTGGACGAAGCCGGCCCTCAGGCGTACGGGCGGGCATGCGAGTGCCGGGCGTACGGGCGCCGCGCGGGCCGGGCTCGTCCTGCCCGACGGCTGCATGGACCTGCTGTGGACGGAAGGCCGGCTGCTGGTCGCCGGACCGGACACCCGCGCCTTCCACCCCGGCCCCGGACTGCGCGGCCCCTGGGCGGGCGTACGCTTCCGGCCCGGCGCCGCTCCCGCCCTGCTCGGCGTCCCCGCAAACGAACTGCGGGACCGCCGCGTCGAGTTGGCCGACCTGCGGTCCGCCGCCGAGGTCCGGCGGCTGACCGAAGGCATCGACGCGGCCCCCGACCCGGCCGCCGCCCTGGAGGCCCTGGCCCTGCAACTGGCCGCCGACGCCCAGCCCGAGGACCCCCTGGTCCGCGCCGTGGCCGCCTCGCTCGCCGCCGGCCGCTCCGTCGCCGCGACGGCCGAGACGGTCGGCCTCGGCGCCCGCCAACTGCACCGCCGCTCCCTGGCCGCCTTCGGCTACGGGCCCAAGACCCTCGCCCGGATCCTGCGCCTCCAGCGCGCCCTGGCCCTCGCCCGCTCCGGCGTCCCACCGGCCGAGACGGCGGCCCGGACCGGCTACGCGGACCAGGCCCACCTGGCCCGCGACGTACGGGAGTTGGCGGGCCTGCCGCTGACCGCGCTGCTCTCCTCCTAGGGCCTGTCCTCGAGCGGCGCGAGCAGGTCCATCCCGTTGCCGTCCGGATCGTGCACCACGGCGTACCGCTGCCCCCAGAAGGCGTCCCACGGCTCCAACTCCCCGTGGTAGCCGGCGCCGGTCAACTCCTCGTACAGCGCGTCCACCTGCGCGGGACTCGCGCAGCGGAACGCCAGCGCGGACCGGCTACCGCCGCTCGGCGGCTGCCAGCCGGGATGGAACGACCGGATGGTGGCCTCGGAATCGAGCACCAGAAGCGGCCCGCCCGGCACCTCGCCCTCGACGTGCGGCTCCCCCTCCGCCCCCTCGGGAAACCCCACCCCCAGCCGCCGGTAGAAGCCGACCGAGGCGGCCACATCCGCAACGGCCAGCCCGACGAACGCGAACTGCGGTACACCTGTGCTGTTCATGCCCCCACGCTAGGCACCCCCGCCCCACCCGGTCTTGAACGAATCGGACACCGGCCGCCCGACGGCTCGGCTACGAGGGCATCACCCCGTGGATGCGGGAGAGGGTGAAGACCCGTTCGGCGTCGCGCAGGTGGCACCAGGCGTGGAGGTAGGGCGCGTCCAGTTCGAGGCGGCTCAGGGTGCGGACGGTCGTGTTGCCCGAGGTGGCGGTGTACTCGACGGTGATCGATTGCTTCTCGTTGACGGCGTGGGCCAGTTGGCGGACGTCGGTGAAGGACAGGTTGCGCGCGTGCCCGGCGATGATCTCCTCGGTGTCGCTGGCGTAGGGGCGGCCGTCGTCGGGGTCGGGCTCCGGAGCCTCCTGCGGGGCCGCCAGTAGCCGGGCGGCGACGGCTGCCAGGTCGGTGGCGGTCCGGGCGCCCGCGACGCGGACGGCCTTCCGCCGTGGGCCGGCGGGTCGGCGCGGGGTCGGGAGTGGGTTCGTTGCCCGGTGTCGCCGGGTCCGCTCGATGCGGACGGATCCGTCCTGCTCCTCGGCGACGGGGGCGTAGCCCGCCGACCGCAGGGCCGCGAGCGTCTCGTCCGGCGGGGTCCGGCTGATCAGCACCGTCGGTGCCAACTGCCGCAGGCCGAGCGGGGCGAGCCTGCGGTGGGCGGCCAGTTCGGCGAGGAGGGCGGGTTCCGCGCCGTGGATCACGCAGGCCGCGGAGACGACGCGCACCCGGCCGTGGCCGCGCGCGGTGTCGCGGATCAGGTACGCGAGCGGTTGTGGCAGCGGTTCCGTGGTGGTGGTGGTGGTGGTGGCGGTGGCGGTGGCGGCGAGGTCGGCCGTCAGCGTGTCGGCGGTGTGGCCGGCGTCGAGGGCGCGGCGGACGCTGTCCGGGCTGAACCGCCACACCGACGCCGTACCGGTGGCCTCCCGGTCGGCGACGGAGTCCAGCAGCGTGACGAGGGGCGTCGAGGGCGTGCCGGCGACCACGGCCGTGAGATCGCTGCCGAAGCGGGCGGACCCGGTGGAGGCGGGCAGCAGCCGTCGACAGGCGGCGGCCACCGCGTCCGGGCCGTCGGCGTCCAGGGCCGCCCCGAGCGGGGACAGGGCGCCGAGGGCGAGGACGCCGAGCAGCTCCGATTCGCGGACCAGGTTGGCGAACGGGCTTGCGTCCTGGGCGAGTTGGTCGACGAGCGGACGCTGCCACGCGATCAGCGCCCCCAGGTCCGCCGGGTCGGTCGCCCCCTCACCCGCCGGGAGCCGCGCCGCGGACGCGAGCAGTCCGTGCCGGGCTTGGACGCAGCCCCCGCGGGGCGGGGCTCCGGCGAGGGCGGGCAGCGCCTTCCCCTCCTCGTCGCGGCTCCCGCCGGGGGTCAGCGGCAGTGTCCACCAGGCGCGGAGGAGCACGGCGAGCCGGTCGGCGGGTTCCCCCTCCGCCCAGCCGTCGTAGGCCTCGGTCGCCGCGACCCGGTCGCCGTCCCGGGCCAGCAGCCCGGCCGCGGCGGCCGACTCCAGCGCGATGCGCACCACGGTGTCGTCGCACTTCGCGGCCTTGCCGAGCCGGGACAGCTCGCGGGCTCCGACCCCGCCGGACTTCAGCCGGGCCGGGGGAGCGGCGGCGCACGCCGCGAGGACGGAGGAGGCGTGGGCGGCGAACGCCATCGCCGCGGCGGTGGCCTCCCGGTCGACCGCCGATCCGGTGACGGGCCGCGTCCGGACCGCGGGCGGGACGGGCGTGAACGGGGCGTGCCAGCCGGTGCCGCGCAGCGCGAGGGCCACCTCCGAGGGCATCCGGGCGGGCCCGTACCAGCGCCCGTCCCGGATCAGCAACCCCCGTTCCAGCGCCCACCGTTCGCCCGGCCCGGGATCCGGCCGCGGGAGGCCGTACAGGATGCGGGCCGACCGCTCCGGCGCCTGCCGCGCACGTTGCTCCAGGAGTTTCCGAGTAGCCGCGGGGGCCTTGGCGACCAGCGCGGTGACCCGGTCCGCATCACCGTGGTGGTCGGTCAGCGCGGCCAGCCGCTTCTGCTTGGTGCCCGTCGACGTGATGCCGACGGCGGCGAGCATGCGGCCCAGATCGGTGGAGGTCGTGTCCGCGAGCAGCCGTGCCAGTGGCGCGTCCAACCCGAGGGGTGCGGCCCACACCTGCCGCAGCGTCGCCGCCACGTGCAGCCGCCCGTCGCCGCCCGGCCACACCAGCGCGCGATCGGCCAACTCCCGTAGTACCGCTTCCAGTTGGTGAGCGCGCTCCCCGTCCGTCGCGTCGAGGAGGTTCGCCAGTACGTCCCGGGTGGCAGGCGCCAGTGCGGCGGCGCCCTCCGCCACCTGGAGCTCGGGCAGCGTGAGTCGGGGGATCGCCAGCGCGACCGAGGCCGGGCGCTGGAGCCGGTCCGCCAGTTCGCCGACCGATCGCGGCTCCGGCTCCACCGCGGCGTCCGGGCGCGAGGCCAGGACCCGTACGACCTGTGCCGCGTCGGCGCCGCGCAGCCACGCGACCAGGGTCGATCCACTTGTCTTGCCGATGGGGAACACCTCACCACAGAGGACGGACGCCGTCCCAGGTCGGAACCGGCCGGGGCTCAAGCATGGCAAACACGGTGTGCCGGCGGGGGGTTCGGGCCGCACGGCGAAGCGACCGGCGGGCGGTTCGGGAGACAGCGAGGGCCCGGGCCGCGGTCGGTGGTCGCGGTCCGGGCCCTCGGGGGCGGGAGCGTACGGGAGCAGCACTCGCGGCAGGGCGGTCAGTGCAGGACGTTCAGGGAGTTGGTGGCGTCGTCGACGAAGTACACGGCGTCGCGGTCGAGGTCGACCGCGAGCCCGAACAGGGCGCCGGCGCCGGGCGGGGTGCCGCTGTCGTCGAGCGTGCGGACGGCGACCTGGTCGCCGGCGGGGGTGGTCTCGACCAGGTTGCCGTCGCCGGAGTTCACCGTGAGGACGTCGCCTCCGGGGGCGACGGCCAGGCCGAGCGGCCCGTTGAGGTTGCCGCCGGTGCTGACGGTGGTGCCGGTGCCGGCGTCGGAGACGCGGTGGACGGCGTCGGGGATCGCGGCGATCCGGTTGGCGAGGGTGTCCGCCACGTAGAGCGTGTCGTCGTGGCCCAGGCCGACGCCGGTCGGGCCGATCACCAGGGCGGCCGGGTCGGTGCGCTGGCCGAAGCCCGAACCGATCCGGGTGGTCGCGATCCGCTGCGGCGGTGCGCCGCCCGGCCGGCACAGGGTGATCCGCAGGACGGTGCCCTGGTCGACCTCGGCCCCGCCGCCCGCGACCGTGCCGTTCAGCAGGTTGGTCACGAACAGCTCGTCGCGGTCGCCGGAGCTGACGGCCGTCATGTCCCACGGGCCGTTGATGCCGTCGCCCGCGATGGTCTCGCGGACCGTTCCGTTGCTGTCCAGCACCAGCAGGCAGCCGGCCTGGACGGTGGCGGAGGTGCCGTCCGTGGTGGGCGTGCTGCCGACCACGACCCAGCCGCCCGGCAGGACGGTCAGCGCCGTCGAGAGCCCGACCCCGCCGGGGCACGGCCCGGGCAGGTGCGCCGGGTCGATCTGGGCGAACGTGCTGACGGCGCCGTCCGGACTCACCTGGACCAGGGTGGTCCCGGTGCCCTGCTGGTTCTGCGCGTTGTTGAAGTTGCTGATCAGGACGTTGCCACGGTGCAGCCTGCCCGTGCTGTGCCGGATCACGAACGTGCCGTACGGGTTCACGTCCCCGTTCGCGGGCACGGTCGAGGCGACCGGGGACACGGTGTTCAGCGGCCCGAGGAACGGTGCTCGGCCGACGGCGCCCCCGCCGCCGTGGCGCCGAGCACCACCACGGCGGCGGTGACCACGCCAGCCCGCCCCCAGAACCTCATGCGCGAAGAGTGAAGTCTCATAACGCGAAGTTATGTCGTGGTCGAATCGCCTGGCGCGCGGAGTTCACCCAGCGGGGTCCCGCGGGGACGCCAGGGGTCCGGGCCCGCCTCGCCCGGGAGGGCGCCGCTAGGAGAGCGCCGCGAAGCCGGTGCAGAGCAGGCGGACGCTCCGGGTGAACTTCTCGTCCTGGCCCACGCGCGGGATCAACGGGCCCATGAGCAGGGGGAACCGCTCGCACAGCTCGGCGTACTGCTCCGCGGTGACGGGCGGTGGCGCCGCCGGCTGGTTCTGCTCCTGGAGCACGAAGCCGGTGACGTGGCTGAGCAGAGTGTCGGCGGCGATGCCGCAGTGGTCGGCGGGGAGGCCGGCGTCGAGGAGGGTGCGCAGCAGGCGTTCCATCAGGGAGAGGGCGCCGGGGCTGAGCACGCCGGGGCTCTCGGCGAGGAGCTGGGCGCCGCCGGGGTGCTGTTTGAGGCTCAGGCGCAGGGCGGCGGCCTGGGCCTCGACGCGGTCCTGCCAGGTGGCGGTGGGCGGGAGGGCGGCGAGGGCCTCGGTGCCGGCGTCGTGCGCGCTGCGGCAGACCCGGTCGGCCATCAGGGCGAGCAACTCGTCCTTGCCGCGCACGTGGTAGTAGAGGCTGCCCGCGTGGGCGTCCAGGCGGTCGGCGACCTGGCGCATGGACAGGTTCTGGTAGCCGACCTCCGCGAAGACGGCCATGCCCGCATCGACGATGCGCTCCTTGGTGAGCTTCATGCGGTCCACCGTACAACGTTTTCCAACACTGTTCGAAAACTGTGCTAGCTTGGCGCCATCAGGTTTTCGAACGGCGTTGGAAAACGCCGGAACCGGGGGGAGGGCCAGACATGGGAGCGATCGTCTTCAACGTGACCACGGCCGCGCTGATGGTCATGATGGTCAACTGCGGGCTCGGCGTCGTCGGCCGCGACACCCTGCGCGGACGGCCGCTCCCGTGGACGGCGGTCGCCCTGACCGCGCTCGCCGTCGGCGGCGTCCTGCTCCAGCTGCTCTGGTCCGGCGCCATGGACGCGCTCGACGCGGACCCCGCCAAGTCCGGCTGGTGGCGCGAGCTCACCTCGGTGTTCATGCAGAACGGCGGCCTCTTCGGCGGCCTGTGGAACCTCGCCACCCTCGCCGCCGTCGCCGCCCTCGCCCAGTGGTACTGGGGCGGCCCGCTCACCCTCGGCCTCTTCCTCGCCGGCATCCTGCTGCCCGGCCGCGTCGACAGCCTGCTCGGCCTCGGCAGCGGCCCCAGCACCGACCCCCGCAACTTCGCCGGCAGCTCCGGCGCCACCTACTTCCTCGGCGCCACCCTCGCCCTGGCCTTCCTCACCCGCACCCGCCTCCCCAAGGAGCTCGCCCTGGCGGCCGGCGTCCCCGCCCTCGGCCTCGCCATGTGGATCGCCCAGGAGAACGGCCACGGACTGGTCACCGTCTACGGCTTCGCCCTCGCGGCAGCCGCCTGGGCCGTCCGCCGCCGGCTCCGCCCGGCCGGCGCGTCCCACCCGGCCCCCGGCCGGGCGGCCTGACCCGCGGCTCTGCCCTGGAGGCGGGCTAGGGGGTCCGGCCGGCTCCTTCGATGAAGCCGGTCAGGCGCTGCGCGTAGGCGTCCGGATGGCTGAGGTGGGGGATGTGCCCGGCTCCCTCGAAGGTGTGGGTCTCGGCCTGGGGCAGGGCGGCGGAGAGCCGGGCGACGATCGCGGCGAACCAGGGCGGGCTCTGCGTCCCCTTCGTCAGCAGGGCGGGCCCGGTGTAGTGGGAGAGGTGGCCGAGGTCGAGGTTGGCCCACTGCGGGTCCGCCTGCTCGTCCGCGAAGGTGGGGGCGTTGGCGACGAAGGTCTCGCGGAGCTGTTCCGGCAGCCGGTCCCAGGCGCCGGGCCCCAGGGCGACCTCCTCCACGAACCGGCGGGCCCCCGCGAGGGTCCGGCCGGCCGTCAGGAGGGCGAGGACGGATTCGATCCTCTCCCCGGTGGCCGCCGTCAGCGGCAGCAGCCCGGGGTCGTCGGCGACGGTGTCCAGGAGCGGGGGCTCGTGGGCGACGAGGCCCCGGAAGAGCTCGGGCCGCCGGGCCGCCAGGCCGAGCGCGGTCGAGGCGCCGAAGGAGTTGCCCGCGACGTACGCCGGCGCGAACCCGAGGGTCTCGATCAGCGCGGCCAGGTCCTCCTCGTCCTCGAACCGGGACCCCCGCCCCGGCGGGCGTTCGCTGCGGCTGTGCCCCCGCCGGTCGTAGGCGAGGACCCGGAACTTCTGCGCGAGGGCGGGCAGGACCGGCCCCCAGCTGCCGTGGTCGCCCCACGAGCCGTGCACCAGGACCAGCGGCTCGCCGTCCCCGTCCACCTCGTAGAAGAGTTCGACGCCGTTCACCGCGACCCGTGGCATGTCCGCCCTCCTCGCCCGCAAGCGGCGGTCGCCGCCGGGGCCATTGAGGCACCCCGGGCCCGGCCCCGCAACCGCGACGGGCCCGACACCACGCACACGGCCGCCCCGCGCGATTGGGGCGGATCAAAGCCCTGACGGGACGGAAGCCCAAGGACGCGGAAACGACGAAGGCCCGGGCCGCTGAGCGGTCCGGGCCTTCTGCCGGCGGAGGATACGAGATTCGAACTCGTGAGGGGTTGCCCCCAACACGCTTTCCAAGCGTGCGCCCTAGGCCTCTAGGCGAATCCTCCGTGGGAGAGCTTAGTACATGTTTCGGGGTGCTCGCGACCACCTGTCCCGCAGGCGGGAGGGTGGGGGTGGCCTGTGGATCGTTGGGGCGGGGATCCGGTACTGTGGGGGTCAGCCCCTCGTGTGGCGTCATCTCTCTGAACCCCCCCAGGGCCGGAAGGCAGCAAGGGTAAGAGGGCTCTGGCGGGTGCGCGAGGGGTCTTTGCGTTCCCGGGGCCCGGTCGGGGCCGGGCAGGACGGTCGGCGGGGTGAGGGGCGACGCGTTTGTCGGTCCGTCCCGATATCGTCGGGGGTGTGTCCCTAGCCCTGTACCGCCGCTACCGCCCCGAGACCTTCGCGGAGGTCATCGGGCAGGAGCACGTGACCGCTCCGCTCCAGCAGGCCCTGCGCAACAACAGGGTCAACCACGCGTACCTGTTCAGCGGGCCGCGCGGCTGTGGCAAGACGACGAGCGCGCGCATCCTGGCCCGTTGCCTCAACTGCGAACAGGGGCCGACGCCGACGCCCTGCGGGGAGTGCCAGTCCTGTCGGGACCTCGCGACCGGCGGGCCCGGGTCGATCGACGTGATCGAGATCGACGCCGCCTCGCACGGTGGTGTGGACGACGCGCGCGAGCTGCGCGAGCGGGCGTTCTTCGCGCCGGTGCACAGCCGGTACAAGATCTTCATCCTGGACGAGGCCCACATGGTGACCTCGGCCGGCTTCAACGCGCTGCTGAAGGTGGTCGAGGAGCCGCCGGAGCACCTCAAGTTCATCTTCGCGACCACCGAGCCGGAGAAGGTGATCGGGACGATCCGGTCCCGGACGCACCACTACCCGTTCCGGCTGGTCCCGCCCGGCACGCTGCGCGACTACCTGGCGGAGGTGTGCGGCCGGGAGGGGATCCAGGTCGAGGACACCGTGTTCCCGCTGGTGGTGCGGGCGGGGGCCGGGTCGGTGCGTGACTCGATGTCGGTCATGGACCAGCTGCTGGCCGGGGCCGGCGAGGGCGGCGTGACGTACCAGATGGCCACGGCGCTGCTCGGGTACACCGACTCCGCGCTGCTGGACGAGGTGGTGGACGCCTTCGCCGCGCACGACGGGGCGACGGTGTTCCAGGTGATCGACCGGGTGGTCGAGGGCGGGCACGACCCGCGCCGCTTCGTCACCGACCTGCTGGAGCGGCTGCGCGACCTGGTGATCCTGGCCACCGTGCCGGACGCGGGGGAGAAGGGGCTGATCGACGCCCCGGCCGACCGGGTCGCGGTGATGCAGGCGCAGGCGGACGCCTTCGGTGCGGCCGAGCTGAGCCGGGCCGCAGACCTGGTCAACACCGGGCTGACCGAGATGCGCGGCAACGCGGCGCCCCGGCTGCAGCTGGAGCTGATCTGCGCCCGGGTGATGCTGCCTGGCGCGTACAGCGACGAGCTGTCGTTGCAGGCGCGGATGGACAAGCTGGAGCGACGGGCGTCCGCGGGCGGGTTCGCCGCGCCGATGGCGGTGACCGGGGGCATGCCGATGGCGGCTCCGACGGCGACGCCTCCGATGGCGGTGGCGCCGGTGGCCGAGGTGCCGGTGGCGCCCGCGCCGGTCCAGTCCGCCGCCGTACCGGCCGCGCAGGCCCCCCAGCCTGCGCAGGCCCCCCAGCCCGTACAGGCCGCGCCGCCCGCCGCCGCGCCCGCCGGGCCGGCGCCGGGTGCCTGGCCGATCCCGCGCAGCTTCCCGCCCGCCGGCGGGGCCCCCGCCGCGGCTCCCGCGGCGCCCCCCGTGGCGCCGCCGCAGGCCGCCCCGGCCCCGGCGCCGGCCGCCGCTCCCGGTGGGCAGCCGTCGGCGTCCGCGCAGCAGGGTGCCGCGCAGGTGCGGCAGCTGTGGCCGCAGATCCTGGAGGCGGTGAAGAACCGCCGCCGCTTCACCTGGATCCTGCTCAGCCAGAACGGCCAGGTGGCCGGGTTCGACGGCAGTGTGCTCCAGGTGTCCTTCATCAACGCCGGCGCCCGGGACAGCTTCGTCGGCAGCAACAGCGACGACGTGCTGCGCTCCGCGCTGGCCGACGCGCTGGGCGTGGACTGGCGGATCGAGTGCATCATCGACCCGTCCGGCGGCGTCGGCGGCCCGTCCGGCGGTGGCCTGTCCGGTGGTGGCCAGAGCGGCGGCGCACCGGGGGGCGGTGCCCAGGCCGGTGGCGGCTGGGGAGCCCCGGCGGCGCGTCCGGCGGCCGCCGCGCCGCCGATGCCCGCGCCCGCCCCGGCGCCCGTGCAGGCTCCGCCGGTCCAGGCCGCGCCGGCGCCCGTCCAGGCCCCGCCCGTGCAGCCCGCGCCGGTGCAGGCCCCGCCGCCGGTGGCGGCGCAGGCCCGTCCGGTGCGGTCGGTGGCTCCGGAGGACGACGTCCCGGAGGCGGACGACCCGGACCTCAAGGAGGACGTGTTCTCCGGCCAGGAGCTGATCATCCGCGAGTTGGGGGCGACGGTGCTGGAGGAGATCCACCACCAGGGCTCCTGATCCGGCCCCCGGGTCCTCCGGCCCAGGTCTCCGGGCCTACGGGCCCCTGAGCGGACCCTGATCCGGGCCCGATCCGGGGCCCGGACCGGCGGGCAGCACGTAGGCTCGGCGGTGACGGACGAAGCGCCGTACGACAGCCGTGACAGCAAGGAGACAGCCGTGTTCCCCGGTGGTGGCCAGCCCAACATGCAGCAGCTGCTGAAGCAGGCGCAGAAGATGCAGCAGGATCTCGCGAACGCCCAGCAGGAGCTGGCCGAGGCGAAGGTGAGCGGTTCGGCGGGCGGCGGCCTGGTCGAGGCGACGGTGACCGGTGCCGGTGAGCTGGTGGCGCTGAGCATCTCCCCGGCCGCCGTGGACCCGGACGACACCGAGACCCTGGCCGACCTGGTCCTGGCGGCCGTCCGGGACGCCAACCAGACCGCGCAGAAGCTGCAGGCCGAGCGCATGGGCCCGCTGACCCAGGGCCTGGGCGGCGGCGGCATCCCCGGCCTGCCGTTCTGACGTCGTCCAACGGCGGCTTCCAAGGCCAGAAGGTCTGAAGTTCAGACGACAGACCCATGTGATTTATGTGGGAGTCGGGCGTCGGGCGCTGTGTCCGACGCCCGATTCGTTGGATGATGGCACCGGAGCACCACCGGCCGTCCGGCACCACCGGCCCCGGCCGTCCGGCTCCACCAGCTTTCCGGCTCCACGGGCCACCAGGCCCCACGGGCCGCCAGGCTCCACCAGCCACCCGGCTCCACCGGCCGTCCGGCACACCGACCATCCGAGGGAAGGCGCGACGTTGTACGAGGGCGTGGTTCAGGACCTGATCGACGAACTGGGCAGGCTGCCCGGCGTCGGGCCCAAGAGCGCGCAGCGGATCGCCTTCCACGTGCTGCAGTCCGACCCGACGGACGTGCGCCGGCTGGCGCACGCGCTGCTGGAGGTCAAGGACAAGGTCCGCTTCTGCGCGGTCTGCGGCAACGTCGCGGAGGCCGAGCGGTGCCGGGTCTGCCTGGACCCGCGCCGCGACCTCGCCGTCATCTGCGTGGTCGAGGAGCCGAAGGACGTCGTCGCCATCGAGCGCACCCGTGAGTTCCGCGGCCGCTACCACGTGCTGGGCGGCGCGATCAGCCCCATCGAGGGCGTCGGCCCGGACGACCTGCGGATCCGCGAGCTGCTGTCGCGCCTCGCGGACGGCACGGTCACCGAGCTGATCCTGGCCACCGACCCCAACCTGGAGGGGGAGGCGACCGCCACCTACCTGGCCCGGCTCTGCAAGCCGATGGGCCTGAAGGTGACCCGTCTGGCGAGCGGCCTGCCCGTCGGCGGGGATCTGGAGTACGCGGACGAGGTCACCCTCGGCCGCGCCTTCGAAGGGAGACGACTGCTCGATGTCTGACCGGACGATCAACCAGCAGCCCCACACCCCCCACCAGCAGTCCCACGGGGAACCGGGGGCGCACGCCCCGCACGTCCACGGCCACGGCTCGGAGCCGGACGACTTCGCCGTGCAGATCGCCGACTCGGTGGAGAGCTTCGTGCTCGCCGTCACCGAGGTCGCCAAGGGCGACGAGCCCGGCAGCGCGGTCTCGCTGCTGCTCCTGGAGGTCTCGCAGCTGCTGCTGGCCGGCGGCCGGCTGGGCGCGATCGAGGACGTCGTCCCGGAGGACCGGTTCGAGCCGGACACCGGCCCCGAGCCGGACGGTGAGCAGCTGCGCGAGCGCCTCGCCGAGCTGCTCGCGCCGATCGACGTCTACCACGAGGTCTTCGACCCGTACGGTCCGCCGGAGAAGCCCAACGCCTTCCGGATCTCGGACGACCTGGCCGGCGTGGTCAGCGAGCTCCAGCACGGCCTGACCCACTACCGCGAGGGCCGGGTCAGCGAGGCGCTGTGGTGGTGGCAGTTCTCGTACCTCTCCAACTGGGGCACGACCTGCACGGCGGTGCTGCGGGCCCTGCAGTCGCTGATCGCCCACGTCCGGCTGGACAGCCCGATCGGCGCGGCGCCGGACGGCGCGGACACCGACGACGACGGGCTCACCGACGAGCAGCTGGAGCAGCAGGCGGGCGACCTGATGGCGGCCGAGCTCGGCCTCGGGCGGTAGTTTCCCGGACCGAAATCCGGCGGATCCCGGCACGGATCGCGGGCTGATCGAATGCGCCCTCGGATTGTGACGAATGCCTCAGCGCCCCGGCCGGAAAAGAAATCCGGCCGGATCGCCGTCCCCCGGTCGGGCGATTCTTCGGAGCGGTACCGAATCGCCCGCAGACCTGACGGCGGAGCCGCCCGTACGGCCGCTCACGTGCTGAAACTACCGTCTCACGATATGGAAAGCGCCGGTCGGAGCACCCCTGCTCGGTAGACTGACGACGACCGCACCCCCCTCTCCCCCGGGGGGTACGGGGGCCCGTAGCCCCCGGAAAAGACTTCGAGTCGAGGAGCGCACGTGGGCCTTGTCGTGCAGAAGTACGGCGGCTCATCCGTTGCGGATGCCGAAGGCATCAAGCGCGTGGCCCGCCGAATCGTTGACGCCAAGAAGGCCGGCCATGAGGTCGTCGTCGTGGTGTCCGCGATGGGCGACACGACGGACGAGCTCATCGAACTCGCGGAGCAGGTGTCACCGCTGCCTGCCGGCCGTGAGTTCGACATGCTGCTGACCGCTGGAGAGCGCATCTCCATGGCGCTGCTGGCCATGGCGATCAAATCCCTGGGGCACGAGGCGCAGTCCTTCACGGGCAGCCAGGCCGGTGTCATCACCGACTCCGTGCACAACAAGGCGCGCATCATCGACGTGACGCCCGGTCGCATCCGCACCGCCCTGGACCAGGGCAACATCGCGATCGTGGCCGGCTTCCAGGGCGTCTCCCAGACCAGCAAGGACATCACCACGCTGGGCCGGGGCGGCTCGGACACCACCGCCGTGGCGCTCGCCGCCGCGCTGAAGGCCGAGGTCTGCGAGATCTACACCGACGTGGACGGCGTGTTCACCGCCGACCCGCGCGTGGTGAAGAAGGCCCGCAAGATCGACTGGATCGCCTACGAGGACATGCTGGAGCTGGCCTCGTCGGGTTCCAAGGTGCTGCTCGATCGGTGTGTCGAGTACGCCCGTCGCTACAACATCCCGATTCACGTACGCTCGTCCTTCTCGGGTCTTCCCGGGACGATCGTCAGCAACGACAACCCGAACAAGCCCGAAGGGGGCGAGATGGAGCAGGCCATCATCTCCGGAGTCGCCCACGACACCTCCGAGGCCAAGGTCACCGTCGTCGGCGTGCCCGACAAGCCGGGCGAGGCGGCGCGCATCTTCCGCGCCATCGCCGACGCCGAGGTCAACATCGACATGGTGGTGCAGAACGTCTCCGCCGCGTCGACCGGCCTGACCGACATCTCCTTCACCCTGCCCAAGACCGAGGGCCAGAAGGCCATCGACGCGCTGGGCCGGGTCAAGCAGGGCATCGGCTACGAGTCGCTCCGCTACGACGACGCGATCGGCAAGATCTCGCTGGTCGGCGCCGGCATGCGCTCCAACCCGGGCGTCACGGCGACCTTCTTCGAGGCGCTGTCCGCCGCGGGCGTCAACATCGAGCTGATCTCCACCTCGGAGATCCGCATCTCGGTGGTCACCCGCGCCGACGACGTGCCGGAGGCCGTCCGTGCCGTGCACAGCGCCTTCGGCCTGGACAGCGAGAGCGACGAGGCCGTCGTCTACGGCGGCACCGGGCGATGACCCGGGAACGGAGCGGGAGCACCGGGCGATGACCCGGGCACCGGGCCGGGACGCCGGGCGATGACCCGGCGTCCCAACCTCGCCGTCGTCGGCGCCACCGGCGCGGTCGGCGAGGTGCTGCTCGGGCTGCTCTCCCTCCGCCAGGACGTCTGGGGCGAGGTCCGACTCGTCGCCTCCCCGCGCTCGGCCGGCCGTACGGCGCTGGTGCGCGGGGAGACCGTCGCGGTCGTCCCGCTGACCGAGGAGGCCTTCGCGGGGATCGACGTCGCGGTCTTCGCCGTCCCCGACCAGGTCTCCGCCCAGTGGGCGCCGATCGCGGCGGCCAAGGGCGTCGTGGTGGTCGACGACTCGGCCGCCTTCCGCACCGCCGAGGACGTGCCGCTGGTCGTCCCGGAGGTCAACGCGGCCGCGCTGCGGATCCGCCCGCGCGGCATCGTCGCCAGTCCGGCCGGCACCACGCTCGCGATGATCGCCGCGGTCGGCGCGCTGCACGCCGAGTACGGGCTGGCGCAGCTCGTGGTCGCCTCCTACCAGGCCGCCGGCGGCGAGGGCCGCGACGGCGAGGCGGCGCTGCGCGCGCAGACCGGGCTGGTGGCGGGCACCGCGGTGGGCCGGCAGACCGGCGATCTGCGCGCGCTGATCGCCGATCAGGGGCCGTTCGCCGCCCCGCTCGCGCTCAACGCCGTGCCCTGGACCGGCGGGCTGCGCGACGGCGGCTGGTCCGCCGAGGAGATGGGCATCCGCGACGAGTCCCGCAAGGTCCTCGGCCTGCCCGCCCTGAAGGTCTCGGCGACCTGCGTCCACATCCCCGTCGTCCGCACCCACGCGCTGGCCGTGCACGCGCGGTTCGAATGCGAGGTCACCCAGGAGCACGCGCAGGAGATCCTGCGGGACGCGCCCGGCGTGGTCCTCTACGACGACCCGGCGGCGGGCGAGTTCCCGACGCCGAACGACGTGGTCGGGACGGACCCGGTCTGGGTCGGGCGGGTCCGGCGGGCGCTGGACGAGCCGGAGGCGCTGGACCTCTTCCTCTGCGGGGACAACCTGCGCAAGGGCGCGGCGCTCAACCTGGTGCAGCTGGCCGAGCTGGTGGCGGCGGAGCTGACGGCGGGAACGCCGACGGATTAGAGAGTGACGGGCCCTCACGGGTTCCGATGTGCCCGCTTGTGTCCACACCTGTGTCCATACCTGTGTTCGCTCCTCGACACAATCTGTCCGGAATCCCGTGGGAATCCCCTGGAGGCCTCTTCAGCCGATGCGGAAGAATGGGCCCCGGGCTGGGCAACCATGACAGGGGATCGAGTGTCCAACGTGCGTGGCGAACGTGATGGTGGGGGCAAGGGCGGGCATCCCGGCAAGAGCCGCGGTGTCCTTCCCCTCGCGCGCCCCGAGGCCTGCGAGTAGGCCGGAAGAAGACCAGATGACGGCGGCCGCACCCGGTGCGGCGGACTCCGGTGCCGGTACCGACGCGGGTACCAGCGAGGACCTGCTCACCGCGACCTACCAGGCGCACTACCGCTCGCTGCTGCGGCTCGCCGCGCTGCTCCTCGACGACCTCTCGACCTGCGAGGACGTCGTCCAGGAGGCGTTCATCCGGGTGCACGCCGCCCGGCGCCGGGTGCGCGAGCCCGAGAAGACCCTGGCGTACCTGCGGCAGACGGTCGTCAACCTGTCCCGCTCCACGCTGCGCCGCCGCATCCTCGGGCTGCGACTGCTGCCGAAGCCCATGCCTGACATGGCCAGTGCAGAAGAAGGTGCTTACGATGCCCTGGAGCGCGACCAGTTGAAGGCCGCGCTGCGTGGTCTGCAACGCCGTCAGCGGGAGGTTCTGGTGCTGCGTTACTTCGTGGACATGACGGAGGCGCAGGTCGCCGAGACCCTGGGCATCTCGCTCGGCTCGGTGAAGGCCTACGGCTCGCGCGGGCTCGCCGCCCTGCGCGTCCAGATGGCGGCCGGACATGGCTGAGGCGGACGGCGACCGACGGCGGCCGGCGGACGGCACTCCGGAGGCGGGCGGGCCTGAGGTGAACGGACCCGGGACGCCCGGGGCGAACGAGCCCGGGGCGACCGGGCTCGGGGCGACCGGGCTCGGGGCGACCGGGCTCGGCGCTTCCAGAGCGAGCAGGCCCGGGGCCGAGGCCCCGGAGGAGCTGCTGTCCCTGTCCACCGAGGAACGGGCGGTGCGCGAGCTGCTGCACGGCGCCGTCTCCGGCATCCAGCCCGCGGCCGGCGGGCTGCCGCGGATCCGGCGGGCGGTGCCCCGCCGCCGGGCCGCCCGGCGCGGTGCCTGGACCGGGGCGGCCGCGCTCGCCTTCGTCGTCGCGATCGGCCTGCCCGTCCTGCACGAGGGGGAGCACCTCGGGCTCTCCGGCGGCCCCGGCTCGGCCGACGCCAAGAGCCCGGCCGCCACCTCGCCCAGCGGCACCGCCGGGACGACCGGCGGCACCGGGGCGGCCTCGCACGCGAACCCGAGCGGCCCCGGCGACACCACCCCGCCGCCCGGTACGGCCTCGGCCCCGCACAGCCCCGGCGGCGGGCAGGCGAGCACCGACGGCGGCGTCGCGCCCAGCGGGACCTCCGGCGCCGGTGACGGCGGCATCGTCCCGCTCTGCACCCGGACGGACCTCGGTGAGGGCCTCGCCCAGGTCGGCACGGCCGACGGCGACGGGCGGATCTACGGCTCGTTCACCGTCTACAACGTGTCCGGGCGCAGCTGTCGGCTCGGCGGGCCGGGCTCGGTGGCGGTCACCGCCGTCAGCGGCGGCGACCGCGGCCGCATCCGCACCGCCGACCACGCCCCGGGCGACCCGGCCGCCGGCCTGCCCGCGATGGACGGGGAGCCGCCGGTGCTCGCGCCGCGGGCCGGGTACCGGGTGCCGTTCGCCTGGGTCCCCGACCAGACCTGTACCGGCTCGGGCACCCTGAGCACCCCGTCGAACAGCGTCAACCAGGTGGCCCTGCGCTCGGACGTCCCCGCCGCCGAGTCCGGCGCCCCGGCCTCCGTCCCCACCAGTGAGGTCAGCGCCAACCCGCCGGCCTCCTCGTCCCCGTCGGCGGGCCCCACCACGGCCCCCAGCCCGACCGCGACGCCGACCGGCAACCCGACCACCGCGCCGCCCGCCGTGACCATCGCCCACACCCCCGCCCCCGGCAGCCCGGCGGCCGCCACGGCGACCCTGCCGGTGGCGTGCAGCGGCACCGTCTACCGCGGCGGCGTCCAGGGGCTGGGCGGCCCGGCGCCGCAGCCGTCGGGCTCACCGACGGCTCGGTGACGGCTCGGTGACGACGGCCTGAGCGTGGCCGCCGATGTAGAGGAGGGGCCGGGGCGACCGGCCGGAGGCGGCCGTGTTCGGGGCCCGGGGGACGGGGCGGGTGTGAGGAGTGGATACCGTGGGGGTGTGTACCGGTTCCTCCTGACTCCGCGCTGGCTCGGCGGCACCGTCGTGGCCGTGGCGGCCGTGGCGGTGTGCCTGTGGCTGGGTTCCTGGCAGCTCGGCCGCTTCGAGGACCGGGTGTCCACGCACCAGGAGGCCAAGCAGGCGGTCACCGCTTCGGGTGACGCCCGGCCGATCGACGCGCTGCTCAACCAGGCGACCCCGCAGGTGAGCACGGAAACCGTCGGCAGGACCGTCACGGTGACCGGCAGCTACGACGGCGAGCACCAACTGCTCGTCCCCAACCGCGTGGTGGACGGCAAGCAGGGCTACTACGTGCTCACCCCGCTGCGCACCGCCGACGGACACGCCGTCGCCGTGGTGCGCGGCTGGTCGGCCGGGGACCCGGCCGTCGCCGGGCCGCCGCCGGGCGGAGAGGTGACGGTGACCGGGCGCCTCCAGGCCAACGAGTCGGTGGGCAGCAACGGCGCGGTGGCGGGCGGTCTGCCCGCCGGGCAGCTCGGCATGATCAACCGGGCCTCGCTGCTGAACGTGCTGGAGTACGACGGCTGGTACGACGGCTGGGTGGCCGCCGACGACGCGCCCGCCGGGCTGGCCTCCGTACCGACCGTGCAGCCGCAGGGCGGCGACGGGCTCACCCTGCGCGCGTTCCAGAACCTGGGCTACACCCTGGAGTGGTTCGTCTTCGGCGGGTTCGTGGTCTTCATGTGGTACCGCCTGGTGCGCCGGGAGGCGGAGGCGGAGCAGGACCGGGCCCTCGGGCTGGACCCGGTCCTGGACTGACCGGCGGCGCCTTGACGCAGACGCCGGTTCGGCGCTCGGCCGCCCCGGCTCAGCGCTTGGTCGGCAGGGCCGGTGCCGGTGTCGGCTTGACCGCCGGCGGGGGCGTCGTCGGCGTCGGCGTCTGCGGGGGGAGCAGCGGCTGGGTCGGGGTCGACGAGCCGGTGGGCAGCGGCGTCGGGTCGCTGTGGCAGTGGCCGTTGCCGTTGCCGCCGCCGTTGTGGTCGTCGGAGTCGTAGTGGTCGATGTGGTGGTGCACACTGCGACCGGTCTTGGAGCCCTTGGACCCCGACCCCTTCGAACTGGACGAGCCGCTCTTGCCGCCCCCCTTGGCGAGCTGGACCGGGTCGCCCCCGTCCGCGGGCGGCGTGTACACCGCCCGTACGACGGCCGCCCCCGGACCCGCCGCGCCCGCCTTGGTCGCGGTGCCGGCGTGCGGAGTGACGGGCGGCGCGGCGGGCGGTGTGGCGCCGGCGGGCGGCGTCGCGCCGGCGGTCGGTGACGCGGGCACGGCCGGCGCGGGCGCGACGGCCGAGGAGCTCGGTACCGGCGGGCCGGTCGGGGGCGGGCAGGACGCGGTGTTCCGCTGTGAGCCCGAGCAGCCGGTGAGCACCAGGGCCCCGGCGACCGCTACCCCCGCGAGCATCAGCAGGCGTCTCACGCAGCCCCTCCGTCTCCGTCACGCCCGGCCGTGCCCAGGTGCCGCCGCACGAAGTCGATCTCCAGTCGCAGCTGCTTGATCCGCTCCTCCACCACCAGCGAGCCGTGCCCGGCGTCGAAGCGGTACACCTCGTGCGGCTTGCCGAGCCGCTCCAGCCGCTCGACGTAGTTGTCGATCTGCCGGATCGGGCAGCGCGGGTCGTTGACCCCGGCGCTGATGTAGACCGGCACCCGCACCCGCTCGACGTAGGTCAGCGGCGAGGAGGCGGTGAAGCGCTCCGGGACCTCCTCCGGGGTGCCGCCGAAGAGCGTGCGGTCCAGCGACTTGAGCGCCTCCATCTCGTCGGCGTACGCGGTGTGGTAGTCCGCGACCGGGACGGCGGCGAGGCCGAGGGCCCAGTCGTCGGGCTGGACGCCGAGGCCGAGCAGGGTCAGGTAGCCGCCCCAGCTGCCGCCGGTGAGGACCAGCCGGGCCGGGTCGGCGAGGCCGCTGTCGACGGCCCAGGCGCGGACCGCCGCGATGTCCTCCAGCTCGATCAGGCCGACCCGCTCGTGCAGCGCGTCCGTCCAGGCCTGGCCGTAGCCGGTCGAGCCGCGGTAGTTGACCCGGACCACCGCGAAGCCGTGGTCCAGCCAGGCGGCCGGACCGGCGGCGAAGGAGTCGCTGTCGTGGTGCGTCGGGCCGCCGTGGATCTCGAACACGGTCGGGTACGGGCCCTGCGCGGGCGTCGCCGGCCGCTGCACCAGGGCGTGCACCCGCCCGCCCGGCCCGTCCACCCAGACGTCCTCGACCGGCACCGAACCGGGCGGCACCGCGCCGGGCGCCCGCAGCACGACCGTCCCGGCGGTGGAGCGGACGGCGGAGGGCTCGGCGGCGGAGGACCACAGGTACTCGACGGTGCCGTCCGGACGGGCGGTGGCGCCGCTGACGGTGCCGCGCGGGGTCTCCAGGCGGGTCAGCCGGCCGTCGGCGAGCGCGTACGAGAACAGCTCGCTGCGCGCCTCGTACTCGTGCTCCACCAGCAGCGCCTCGGCGCCGGGGCGCCACTGCGCGGAGACGTCGCCGGGCAGCTCGCGGCCCTGCTCGTCGCGCAGCGGGAGGGCGGTCTCGGCGCCGGTGGCGACGTCCCAGATCATCGGCTCCCAGCGGCCGGTGCGCTGGTGGGCGACCAGCAGGCGGGTGTCGCCCTCGACCGGGGCGAAGCCCAGGCAGGCGACGCCGCGCGGCTCGTCCCGGCCGGTGACCTCGTCCAGCTCGGCGACGGTCTCGACGCCGCCGTCGGCGGTGATGCGCACGACCCGGATCGCGGAGTGCATCGCGTCGCCGTGCTCGGTGTGGTCGATGGCGAGCAGGGTGCTGTCGTGGCTGAGGTCGCCGATGCCGCCGTACTCCTCGTGCCGGTAGACCTCGACCGGCACGGTGGCGCCGGGGCGGCGCAGGTGCAGGGTGGTGCCGTCCTCGTCGGTCGAGCGGCCGACCACCACGGTGCCGTCGCGGCCCAGGGCCAGGCCGGCCGAGTAGGAGGCGGCGAGGCCGGGCACGGCCTCCTCGTCGGGGCCGCCCGCGAACGGCTGGCGGCGCCAGACGCCGAACTCGTCGCCGTCGTGGTCGTCGAACCACCAGACCCAGTCGCCGTCGGGGGACAGCTCGGCGTCGGTGGTGCCGTTCGGACGGTCGGTGACCCGACGGTGGGCGCCGGTGGTGCGGTCCCAGGCGTAGACCTCGTAGGTGCCGGTCGCGTTGGACACGTACAGCGACCGGTCGGGGGCGTCCTCGGCCCAGTCGGGCAGCGACACCCGGGCCGCCCTGAACCGCTGCTCCCACGCCGGTACGGCGCTCTTCTCCTCGCTCATCCGACCATCCAACCCGATCGGGGGGAGGGAAGGGAACGGGCGGGTGGGCTTCGGCCCACCCGCCCCGTGCCGCCGGGGTGGCGGCGGGGTGCCGGCGCAGGTGTTGCCGTGCGCGGCGACCGGGGTGTCCACGAACGCCCGGCCCGGGGCCCGGGTTCCGTGGGGCCGGGGCGGGTGCCCGGGGCCATGCCGGGGTCAGCCCTCGTGCGGCGCTTCGTGCGGCGCTTCGTACGCTCGGTGCGCTTCGGCCGCTCCGTGGGCCCCGTGTGCTCCGCGCGGCAGGAACCGGACCAGGCCCATGAGCACCAGCTCCAGCACCGCCAGGGCCAGGACGCTGCGGCCGAAGGCGGCGGCCGGGTCGCCGGCGCCGTAGTAGACCAGGCCGATCAGCGCGATCCCGAGCGCTCCGCCGACCTGCTGCACGGTGGACACCACCCCGGCCGCGGAGCCGGCCAGCCGCGGCTCGACGCCGGCCAGGACCACCGAGGTCACCGGGGCGATCACCAGGCCCATGCCGAGGCCGTCCACGAACAGCCCGGGCGCCAGCCACCGGACGCCCGGGCTGTTCGCGGTGAGGGCCAGCAGGCCGAGCCCGAGGGCCATCAGCAGCCCGCCGAGGGCGATGGTGCGGCGCTCGCCGAGGCGGGCGGTGACGCGGTGGGTGGTGTTGGAGGTGATCAGGTAGCCCAGGCCGATCGCGGTGAAGACCAGTCCGGCGCCCAGCGCGTCCAGGCCGCGGCCGAACTGGAGGTGCAGGGCGAGCACCAGGAAGAAGGAGCCCTGGCCGAGCCAGAAGGCGAGTTGGGCGAGCAGGCCGGCGCTGAAGGCGCGGTCGCGGAAGAGCCGGGTGTCGACCAGCGGGGTGGTCGCGGTGGTGGCCGTGGCGGCGGTGGTGGCGGTGGTGGCGCGGTGCTGGTGCACGGCGAAGACGGCCAGCAGGGCGAGCGAGCCGCCCAGGCAGAGCCCGGTCCACAGCGGCCAGTGCAGCTGCGGGCCCTGGATCAGCGGCAGCACCAGGCCGGTCAGCGCGGTGGTGACCAGCAGCACGCCCACCGGGTCCAGGCCGGGCCGCTGCGGGGCGCGGGACTCCGGCAGGCTGCGGCGGACCAGCGGGAGGGCGGCCAGTCCGATCGGCAGGTTGATCAGGAAGCAGCTGCGCCAGCCGAGGCCGAAGAGGTCCGCGCGGATCAGCAGCCCCCCGATCAGCTGGCCGAACACCGCGCCGACGCCCATGGTCAGCCCGTACCGGGCGAAGGCCCGAGCCTGGGCGGCTCCGCTGAACGCGGTCCGCAGGATCGCCAGCACCTGCGGACCCATCAGCGCCGCCGACAGGCCCTGCGCCACCCGGGCGCCGACCAGCGCGGCCGCCGTCGGGGCGAGGCCGCAGGCGGCGGAGGCGAGGGTGAAAAGGGCCAGGCCGAGCCCGAACACCCGGCGGCGGCCGTACCGGTCGCCGAGGCGGCCGGCGGTGACCAGGCCGGCCGCGAGGGCCAGGCTGAAGCCGGCCATCACCCACTGGACGGCGGCCGGGCCGGCGCCGAGGTCGCCCTGGAGGGAGGGGAGGGCGACGTTGACGACGAAGATGTCGAGGGCGGTCATGAAGGTGGCGGTCAGGATGACCGGCAGCAGCCCCTTGGGGGCCGTCGGCGCCGTTGCCCCTGTCTCGGCCTCGGTGGGCTGCCGGGTGTTCAGTGAGGTGCTCATCTCGGGCTCTCCTCAAGGGTGTTGGCGACCCAAGCGGGTCGGCGGCCGGTGCCGAGGGGCGGGCGCGGTGGGGTGCGTCCCGCCCCTCGGCCGGGGCGGCGGTCCGCGGGGTCAGGCGCCCGGCACGCGGTCGAGGAAGCCGTACACCGCGCCGATCCGGCCGTCCGGGGTGGCCGCCAGCACGTCGAAGCCGATCACCACCGGCTCCGCGCCGGCCGGGCCCAGGTTCCAGGTGAAGCGGGCGACGTCGTGGTGCGCGTCGACCGGGTCGAGGGTGAACTCCAGCCCCGGGAACTGGGCCTGGGCGGCGCCGATCAGCGCGTCGATCGCGTCCCGGCCGGTGACGGCGGCCAGCGGGTCGGTGTAGCGGCCGTCCTCGGCCCACACCTCGTCGACCAGCTTGCGGCGGGCCGCCGGGTCGGTCTCGTTCCACACCGCGAGGTAGCGCTCGGCGAGCTGCTGGAGGGCGGCGGTGGTGATCTCGGTCATCGTCATCTCCCGTGTTCCGGTGGGTGGTTGGCCGGGTCGTTCCCGGTGCTCACCACGGTAGGGACGGGCGGCCGACGGCGAATCCGTCACGTATGGGTATGGGGGTACGTAGCCTCCGCGGAGGTGTACCGGTGCCGTGGTCGGCAGTGGTGCGCGGCCCCGCTGGGTAGGGTCGGGGCATGCTGTACGGGAGGGAAGGCGAACAGGCCGCCGTGGACGGGCTGTTGGACGGGGCGCGGGCCGGACGCAGCGGAGTGCTGCTGCTCCGGGGCGAGGCCGGCATCGGCAAGACCGCGCTGCTGGACGACGCCGTCGCGCGGGCGGGGGAGGCGTTCCGGGTCGTCCGGGCGGCCGGCGTCGAGTACGAGGCCGAGCTGCCGTACGCCGGGCTGAGCCTGCTGCTCGCGCCCGGCCTGGACCGGCTGGACGTCCTGCCCGGCCCGCAACGGCGGGCGCTGGAGGCGGCGTTCGGGCTCGCCGACGACGAGCGGACGGGCGACGACCGGGCGGGCGACCGGGCAGGCGACGGCGGCGGTGCGGGCGGCGGTGGGGCGGGCGCCGACCGGCTGCTGGTCGGGCTCGCCACGCTCGGCCTGCTCGCCGAACTCGCCGCCGACCGGCCGCTGTTGTGCGTCATCGACGACGTTCAGTGGCTGGACCGGGCCTCCCTGGACGCCCTGCTGCTGGCCGCCCGGAGGCTCCAGGCCGAGGGGGTCGCCCTGCTGCTCGCCGCCCGCACCGGCGGCCCGTCCGGGGCCGGCGGCAGCCCGGCGGAACGCCCGCTGGGCCTGCCCGAACGGCAGGTGACCGGCCTGTCCGAGGCCGACGCCACCCGGCTGCTGGCCCGGCGGGTCGGCCCCGACCTGCCGTCCACCGTCCGCGACCGGCTGCTCGCCGAGGCGGCCGGCAACCCGCTCGCGCTCACCGAACTCCCGGTCGCCGCCGGGCCGCAGCTACCGGCACCGGGCGGCCTGCCGCTCACCAGCCGGCTGCTGATCGCCTTCCACGGCCAGGTCACCGGCCTGCCCGCGGCCACCCAGACGCTGCTGCTGGTCGCCGCCACCGAGGAGGGCGGGGCACTGGACGTCGTCCTGCCCGCCGCGGCCGCCCTCGGCGTCACCGCCGAACACCTCGCGCCCGCCGAGGCGTCCGGCCTGGTGACGGTCACGGCCGACCGCCGGATCGCCTTCCGGCACCCGCTGCTGCGCTCCGCGATCCTCCAACGGGCGCCGCACCACCAGAAGACGGCGGTCCACCGGGCCGTCGCCGGCGCGCTGCCGGACGGCGACCGCCGCACCTGGCACCTCGCCCTCGCCGCCACCGCCCCCGACGCCGGCCTCGCCGACGCGCTGGAGCGCACCGCCGTCCGCGCCGGCCGCCGCGGCGGCCACGGCGGCGCCGCCGCGTACGAGCGCGCCGCCCGCCTCACCCCGGACCGTGACGGCGCCACCCGCCGGCTCGTCCTGGCCGCCGAAGCCGCCACCGAGGAAGGCGAGTTGGTACGGGCCGAGGCGCTCGCCGACGAGGCCTCCGGCCGTACCGACAACGTCCTGGCGCACGCCCTGCTCGACCAGGTCCGGGCCACCGCCCACTTCTGGCGCGGCTCCTACCCGACCGCCCACCGGCTGCTGCTCGACGCCGCCGGCACCGACATCGACCCGCCGTACGCCGCCCGGATGCTGCTCCAGGCCTTCCACGCCGCCTGGTACGCGGGGGAGGAGCCGGTGGCCGCCGTCCTGGACCGCCTGGCGGTCCTGCCGCTCGCCGCCGACGACCCCCTCGCCCCGCTCGCCCGCCACCTGCCCGCGGCGGTCCTGCCCGCGCTCGGCCGGCCCGCCGGCCCGCTGCCGCCCGTCCGGGAGGCCGCCGAGGCCGCCCGTCGGGCCGGGGCCGAGAGCCTGGTCGACCTCGTCCAGCTGTGCGGCGCCACCCTGGTCCTCGGACGCGACGAGGAGACCGCCGAACTAGCCGCCGAACTGGTCGCGGAGGCCCGCGCCAAGGGCACCGTCGGCGTGATGCCCACCCTGCAGTTCTTCCTCGCCGAGGCCGAACTCTTCCACGGCCGCCACCGCGACGCCGAACTCACCGCCACCGAAGGCCTCGGCCTCGCCCGGGACACCGGCCAGCACCAGTGGGTCAGCCAACTCACCGCGCTGCTCGCCCACCTTGCCGCGCTCGACGGCCGCACCGACCACTGCGCCGAACTCGCCGCCACCGCCCTCGCCACCACCGGCCCGCAGACCGCCGCCCCCGCCGCCGGCCAGGCCTGGGCCCAGTGGGCACTCGCCCTGCGCGACCTCGGCCAGGGCCGCGCCGGCGACGCCGCCGACCGGCTGCAGACCCTCACCACCGGCCCGCACCGCCACCACGTCAGCGCCACCCGGGCCGTCCCCGACCTCGTCGAGGCCGCCGTCCGCCTCGGCACCCCCGACCGCGCCGCCGAAGCCTACGAACGCTTCGCCCGCTGGACGGCCGCCGCCGACCGCCCCTGGGCCGACGCCCTCCGGCTGCGCTGCCAGGCCCTGCTCGGCCCCGACGAACTCGCCGAGACCACCTACCGCGCCGCCCTCTCCCGGCACGAAACGGCCCACCGCCCCTTCGAACAGGCCCGCACCGCCCTCCTCTACGGCGAATGGCTCCGCCGCACCCGCCGCCGCACCGACGCCCGCCCCCACCTGCGCGCCGCCCTGGAGACCTTCGACCGCCTCGCCGCCCACCCCTGGGCCGCCCGCGCCCGCACCGAACTCTCCGCCACCGGCACCCCGGCCCCCACCCCGTCCACCCCCACCGGCACCCCCCAGTCCCCCCTCACCCCCCAGGAACTCCAGATCGCCCGCCTCGCCGCCCAGGGCCTCACCAACCGCGACATCGCCGCCCAGCTCTTCCTCAGCCCCCGCACCGTCGCCCACCACCTCTACAAGGCCTACCCCAAGCTCAACATCACCTCCCGCACCGAACTCCCCACCACCCTCTGACCCGCTCGGGCCCGGCGACGGCGGCGCGGCCGCGGAGCCCCGGACGCACCGGCGCTGTCCGTACGGGGAGTTGGCCTTGCCCGCAGCGCGGCTAGCCCGGCGGCCGGGGCGGGGCGTCGTGCGCGCGGTGGGGCCTGCCTGTGGTCGGCCGGTGGAGGCCGCGGACGGCACCCGGGCGTCGGACCCGGCTGAGGAGTGGTCACCCGGCCGGTCGCGCACAACGACAGAGGGCCTGCCGGATTTCTCCGGCAGGCCCTCTGCACTGGGTCGGGGTGGCGGGATTTGAACCCACGGCCTCTTCGTCCCGAACGAAGCGCGCTACCAAGCTGCGCCACACCCCGGTCTTGCGGTTTGTCGCTCCGTCTCCTTCGCGACGAGTAGAACTCTACCGGACGCTCGCCGAGACACGAAATCCGGTTTCGAGCGGGCGTCCGGTGGGGGTCAGCGGGCTGCCGGGACGAGGGTGAGGAGGGTGGCCTCGGGGGGGCAGGCGAAGCGGACGGGGGTGTAGCGGTTGGTGCCGCAGCCGGCCGAGACGTGGAGGTGGGAGCGGTGGCCGCCGGCGGTGTGGGTGGAGAGGCCCTTGACCCGGCGGGTGTCGATGTCGCAGTTGGTGACCAGGGCGCCGTAGAAGGGGATGCAGAGCTGGCCGCCGTGGGTGTGGCCGGCCAGGATCAGCGGGTAGCGGTCGGCGGTGAAGGCGTCGAGGACGCGCAGGTAGGGCGCGTGGACGACGGCGAGGGAGAGGTCGGCGTCGGGGGACGGGCCGCCGGCGACCTCGCTGTAGCGGTCGCGCCGGATGTGCGGGTCGTCGAGGCCGGTGAACTCCAGGTCGAGCCCGTTCACGGTGAGCCGGCCGCGGGTGTTGGTGAGGTCGAGCCAGCCGGCCGCGTCGAAGCCGTCGCGGAGCTTCTCCCAGGGGTTGTGGACGGCGCCGGTGATGCCGCGGCGGGCGGTGCCGTCGGGGTTGTTCATGCCGTGGGCGCCGCTGCGCATGGCCTGGAGGTAGCGGGCCGGGTTCTTGCGGGCCGGGCCGTAGTAGTCGTTGGAGCCGAAGACGTAGACGCCGGGGAACTCCATGAGCGGTCCGAGCGCGTCGAGGGTGGCCGGGACGCCGAGCGGGTCGGAGAGGTTGTCGCCGGTGTTGACCACCAGGTCGGGGCGCAGGCCGGCCAGGCTCTTCAGCCAGCGCTGCTTCTTGCCCTGCCCGCTCACCATGTGGATGTCGGACACCTGGAGGACCCGGATCGGGCGGGCGCCGCGCGGGAGGACGGGGACCTCGATCCGGCGGAGGCGGAAGGCCCGGACCTCGTACCCGACGGAGTAGGCGAGACAGGCGGCGCCGGTGGCGGCGATGCCGAGGGGAACGGAGTACAGCGGTCGCATCAGCCCATGCTCTCAGATGGTCGATCAGCCTGTGTACGCCCGGAGTCGGGGGTGGGGGCGGTGGTCGGCGGGGCCTCCTCGGAGTCCCGGCGGGCGCGTAGCGCGCGGACCTTGTGGCGGTTGCCGCAGCGCTCCATGGAGCACCAGCGGCGCCGGCCCGGCCGCGAGGTGTCGACGAAGATCAGTTGGCAGTTGTCGGCGCCGCATTCCCGGACCCGGTCCGCGTACGGGCCGGTGAGCAGGGCGATGGCGTCCCGGGCGAGGGTGGAGACCAGCTGGGCCCCGTCGGCGGGCAGCGGGGCGGCCGCGGTGCCGTCGGGGGCGATCCGGGGGACCAGCGGCGGGTGCTCGGCGGCCCGGTTGAGGACGGCGTGGTCCGCGGGCGTGCCCCGGCCGCCGTGGGCGCGGGCGGCGGCCAGGCGCCACAGGGCGTCGCGCAGGGTGCGGGCGGCGGCGAGCTGGGCGGGGGAGATCCGTACGGCGTCGGCGGGCAGTCGCAGCCGGGACGGCGGGAGCCAGGCGGCGAGGTCGGCGGGCCGGTGCAGCACCTCGTACCGGGCGTACGGGCCGGGGCCGCCGGTGGTGAGCAGTTCCAGGCAGAGGGCGCCGGGGTCGAAGTGGAAGCGGCCGCCCCCGGGGGTGGTGAGGAGCAGCCCGGGCGGGGTGGCGGGAGGCCTGTCGGCGGCGCTGCGGCTGGCTGCGTCGGTCATGCGGCCCAGGATAGGTGTAACCGGGATGAAGGGTTACGGGCCGGGAGGGCGGGCTATCAGGCGGGGGCGGCGGTCCGGTCCGGCCCGACCGCGGCGAGCTGACCCTTGCTCAAAAGCCCGTGCCGCCCGTGCCTGGAGCACTGCTCCAGGCACGGGCGGCACGGGGCCGGCCCTCAGGCCGGGATGGCGTTGACGTACTCGCGCATCATCCGGGGCACCCGGTACGCGTACTGGTGGCCGCGCTTCACCTGGACGACGGAGAAGTCGACCAGCTCGGCCAGCACGTCGAGGTTGCGGGAGGGCTCCCGGCCGCCGTCGACCGGCTGCTGCCGGACGTCGTCGATGGAGAACTCCTCGGGGAACCGGGAGAACCGTCTGAGCGCCCGGCGCTGCCGTTCGTCGAGGAGCCCGTACGCCCAGGCGAGGCTGCGGTGCAGCGAGCGGTGGTGGGAGAGCCCGCCGACCTCCTCCTGGCCGAGGATCGGGAGCACCCGGCACTCGTCCACCAGGACGTGCAGGGGCACCGAGCGCATCCGGACGGCGGCGTTCTCGATCGCGAGCGCCAGGCCGCCGAGGCGTCGGCAGAGCTCGACCACCTGCGGCATCTGGTCGCCGAGGTCGAGCGTCGGGACGACCGAGTGCACCCGGCGGCAGAACAGTTCGGCGGCGGGCGGGCAGCCGTAGGGGCCGTCCGGGTGGTCGACCGACAGCGGCGCCACCTCCCACAGGTCGGCCGGGACCCCGGCGGGCGCCCGCAGCGAGGTGATCATGATGTGGAGCGCCGGGTGCCGCGCCAGCAGTGCCCTGACCTGCCGGGCCACCGTGTCGATGAGGTGCTCGGCGTTGTCGACGACCAGCAGCAGCTGCGGCTCGGGGTCGGTCCGCGGGTCGCGGCCGACGCCCCGCAGGAGGGTGTCGAGCGCGCGCTGGGCCTGGGCCGAGGCGGCGGCGGGGTCGACGGCCTCGGGGGTGACCGAGCCGAGCTCCAGGACCGCGACGCCGTCCCGGAAGCGGTCCAGCAGGTGGGCGGCGGAGTCCAGCGCCAGCCGGGTCTTGCCGACCCCGGCCGGTCCGGTGAGCACCAGCGGGCGGCCCGGCCGCAGGGCGGTCACGACGTGCAGCAGGTCGGCCTGGCGGCCGACGGTGACGTCCGTCTTGGGCCGCAGCCCCTGCCACCGCGCGTTGTCCGGGAGTTCGGCGACGCGGACCGGCGGTCCGGGCTCCGGCCGGGCGGGCAGCAGCCCGGCCGGGGCGCCCGCCTGGACGGCGTGGGAGAGCAGGGGGTCGTCCCGGTTGGTCGCCGCGGAGAACAGCGCGCCCACCAGGAGTTCCACGGAACTGCGCCGCGGATTCCTGATGGCGCCGGTTTCCAGATTACGAATGGTGCGGACGCTGACGGTGGAGTGTTCGGCTAATTGCTCCTGGCTCCATCCGACCATCTTCCGTTGGGTTACCAACATCGAGCGAAGCTGATTGTTGTCCATTCCCCCGCGCTTCCTGCTGTCGTGAGCAGAATAAAAGTCAGAAATCAGTGCGCCGTGGTGCGGCGCCAATCACTCCGAAAAACGATCGCCGTCGGCCGTCCGGCGGAGCGCAGGCGTGAGCACCCGCGCGGACCGGGACCGCAGGGCGCCCGGGCCGCAAGGTGTCAGGGTTGCAGGGCGCCTGGCCGGCAGTGTGTCAGTGCCGTGGAATAATGAATCGGGGACGTGGTGACGGTTTGTCGCGGCTGATCGTGGCGGCCTTCGGCGATGATTCGGGGATGATTCGACGGTGAGGTGACCGCCGCCTTCGGGCTGCTCGGGCGACGCGCGAACGAGTGTACTACGCGGACTATTTTCGGCGAAGCGGTCGCAGTGTTCGATGTACCCCTGCGGAACCGGCAACTTCGCTCCGGAACAGGCAGTTCTCGGCATTTCGGCCGAGAATGTGCGGGCATTATCGGCCACCTTGGCCGAATCCCGTCGTCCGTTCCCGGCCGGGGGCATCGATTGTTCACGGACTCGACCGCCGCCCGTTCCCGGGCCGGACCGTTTCCCTGACCGTTTCCCGGGCTGCTTCCCCGGCTGCTTCCCGGGTCGGCCGGCTACCGCCCGCCCCGCCGCGCCCACAGCCGTCAGCGGGGCGGCAGCGGCGCGCCGACGGGCGACGGTCGGGCCGTACTTGTCGGGGATACTCGTTCAACTGCGGAAACCCCGGTGGATGCCCACGGGAAACCGGTTGAGCCCACCCACAGCCGAAGGATAAGAAGAGGAAATGACAACGCTCAAGGAGCAGCTGCACGAGGACCTCACGGCTGCCATCAGGGAACGGGACGAACTGCGCTCGTCCACCATCCGGCTCACGCTGTCCGCCGTCACCAGCGAGGAGGTGGCGGGCAAGCAGAAGCGCGAGCTGTCCGACGCCGACGTGCTGAAGGTGATCGGCCGCGAGGCGAAGAAGCGCCGGGAGGCGGCCGAGGCCTTCGGGAACGCCGGCCGGACGGAGCAGGCGGCCCGGGAGCTGGCCGAGGGCGAGGTGCTGGCGGGCTACCTGCCCAAGCAGCTCTCCGACGAGGAACTGGCCGCGATCGTGGCGGCCGCCGTGGCCGAGAGCGGCGCGACCGGCCCCCAGGCGATGGGCGCCGTCATGAAGCTGGTGAAGCCCAAGGTCGACGGTCTGGCCGAGGGCAGCCGGGTCGCCGCCGCCGTGAAGGCCGCCCTGGTCTGAGCCGCGGCTCAGACCAGGGCCCGCCCCGGGGCCGTCCAGGGTCGAACCCCGGGCGGCCCCGGCCCCGCCCCCTGGTGCCCCGGCAGCACGCCGAAGGGGCGCCCTCCGCACTGGAGGGCGCCCCTTCGTCATGTTCCGCGGCGCGGGTCACCCCGCCGGGAGGGCGGGTCAGCCGTTCCCGTTGCCGCCGCCGTGGCGGCCGCCGTTCCCGTTCCCGGGGCCGGGCGGGAAGGTGAACCCGCCGGGGAAGCCGCCGGGCAGCCCGCCGGGCAGACCGCCGGCCTGGTTGCCGGGCAGCCCGCCGGGCTGGCCCGGGTTGCCGCCCTGCTGCGGCGGCGGGGGGTTGCCGGCCGGCGGCTGCTGGGCGTTCGGGTCGGTGGCCGGCGGGGTGGTGCCCGGCGGGGGAGTGACCGGCTGCGGGTCCGGGATGTTGGCGGTCTGGATCGGCTCCACGGGCGTGCCCTTGAGCGCCTGGTTCATCGCCAGCTGCCAGATCGGGCCGGGGCCGTCGGCGCCGAAGACCTCGGGGAAGTACTTGCCGCCGATGGTGATGTTCTTCATCTTGACGCCGCCGGCCGGGCCGCCGAGCCAGACCGAGGTGGCCAGCGACGGGGTGTAGCCGCTGAACCAGGCGGCCTTCTTCTCGTCGGTGGTCCCGGTCTTGCCCGCGATCTTGCGGCCGTCGTCGAGGCCGAGGGAGGCCGCGGTGCCCTTCTCGGTGACGTTGAGCAGGACGGCGTTGAGCGAGTCGGCGGTCTGCTCGGAGAAGGCCTGGCTGCACTGGGACTGCGGGACGGGGACGTCCTTGCCGTCGACCGTGGTGATCTTGTTGATCGCGATCGGGGTGCAGTACTTGCCGCGCGCGGCGAAGGTCGCGTAGACGTTCGCCATGGTCAGCGGGGAGAGCTCCAGGGTGCCGAGGACCATCGAGGGCACCTCCTGGAAGGCGTCGCCCTTGGCGGACTGGGTGATGCCCAGCTTGTTCGCCATCTGCTTCATCGCGCAGAGGCCGACCTGCTGCTCCATCTGCACGAAGTAGGTGTTGACCGAGCGGGCCATCGCCTCCTTCAGCTGGTACGGCCCGACCTCGCTGTCCTGCTCGTTCTTCACCGTCTCCTTGGGCTTGACGGTGTTCTTCCAGGTGCCCGAGCAGGTGGACATCTGGGGGTACTCGATCTTGTTCTCGGACGGGAACGCCTGGGTGTTCGACATGCCCGACTCCAGCGCCGCCGCGGCCAGGATCGGCTTGAAGGTCGAGCCGGTCTGGAAGCCGTTGCCGCCGCCCATGGCCGCGTCCACGTTGAGGTTGACGACGGTCTGGTTCTTGTTCGGGTCCAGGCCGTACGGGCGGGTCTGGGCCATCGCCAGGATCTTGCCGCTGCCCGGCTCCATCATGGTCGCGGCGGCCGACACCGGGTCGGTCACGTTGACCTTCTTGGTGACGGCGTTCTGGGCGGCGGCCTGCTTGTCCGGGTCCAGCGTGGTGTAGATGTTCAGGCCGCCGGTGTTCCACAGCTTCTTGCGCTCGTCGGCGCTCTTGCCGAAGGCCGGGTCCTGCTTGACCACGTGGCGCACGTAGTCGCAGAAGAAGCCCATGCCGGCCTGGGCGGTGATGCAGCCGTTCTGCGGGTCCTTGTACTTCAGACCCAGCGGGGCGGCCTTCGCCTCCTTCGCCTGGTCGGCGGTGATGTGCTTGTTCTCCAGCATCTTGTCGATCACGACGTTGCGGCGCTTGAGCGTGTTCTCGGGGTAGCGCACCGGGTCGTACTGCGACGGGTTCTGGACCACGCCGGCCAGGGTGGCGGCCTCGGCGACGGTGAGGTCCTTGTTGCTCTTGCTGAAGTAGCGCTGGGAGGCGGCCTCGACCCCGTAGGCCTGGTGGCCGTAGAAGGTGATGTTGAGGTAGTTGGTGAGGATCTGATCCTTGCTCAGGTCCTCCTCCAGCTTGATGGCGACCTTGAGCTCCTGGATCTTGCGGCCCAGGGTCTTGCGCTGGGCCTCCAGGACGGCCGCCTGGTCGTCGCCGGCCTTCTCCACGTTGACGTTCTTCACGTACTGCTGGGTCAGCGTGGAGGCGCCCTGGGAGGCGGTGCCGCTCTCCGCGTTCTTGCTGATCGCCCGGAGGACGCCCTTGAGGTCGACGGCGCCGTGCTCGTAGAAGCGGGCGTCCTCGATGTCGACCTGGGCGTGCCGCATGAACGGCGACATCTGGTCCGCGGTGATGACGGTGCGGTCGCGCTCGTAGACCTTGGCGATCAGGCCGCCCTTGGCGTCGAAGATCTGCGTCGCCTGGGTGAGCGGCGGGGTCTTGAAGTCGTCGGGGATGTTGGCGAAGCTCTCCGCCGTGTCCTTGGCGGTCAGCCCGATGGCGCCGACGGCGGGCAGGGCGAGGCCTGCCAGCAGGACTCCGGAGAGCACGCTGACGCCCAGGAACTTCACGCCGTTGCCGGCGTGCTCCATCGGGGATCCGCCGGTCCGGCCGCGCGGAGCTCCGGTGTTGCCTGGGGGCTGGGATGCCTGGGGGCGCTTCGGTGCCATGGGGAGAACCCTACGTCGCGGATTCCCGCACACCGGGGCAGGTGTTCGCCTAGGCTTGTCACAAGCTTGCGACAGCTTCGGTGCGTCAACATCGTTCACTCTTGTGGGCGAGAAGACTTGCCCGAATTACCCGCTGATGTCCGGGTTTTGAGGCAGCTGTGGCCTGCTGTGCCGGTGTGGTCGGTCGCACTCAGTGACGACTCCTGTGGCGAGAGTGGGGGTTCCGCTCTTGGCAAGGTGTGCGACCTGCGATCACTCCAACGAGTGAGCTGATCGCCACCCATAGTCCAATTGGGTCATTCGAGATTGAGCCCGAAGGGGCTGTTGCAAGCTGTCGTTCTTCCGTAACGTCCTCAACTGGCAACGGTGAATATGCCGTTGCCGCCGTGGGGGAGCCTCGATACGGGAGAGGACGGCGCCGGCATGGGCTGGGTTGACGACTGGAGTGCGCAGGCCGCCTGCCGCACGAGTGATCCGGACGAACTGTTCGTCCAGGGGGCGGCACAGAACCGCGCGAAGGCGGTGTGCAGCGGCTGCCCCGTCCGGACCGAGTGCCTCGCGGACGCCCTGGACAACCGGGTGGAGTTCGGGGTGTGGGGCGGGATGACGGAGCGCGAGCGCCGGGCGCTGCTGCGCCGCCGCCCGACCGTCATCTCGTGGCGGAGGCTGCTGGAGACGGCGCGCACCGAGTACGAGGAGTCCCTCGCGACCGGGGTGATACTGACGGACTACGCCCAGGCGGGCTGAGCCCGGCCGCACCACGCGGCCCGGGCCGGTCGGCCCCGCGGACGGGGGGCCGAGCCGCGCAGGGCCGGTGACCGCGCCGGGTTGTACCGCCGGGGTCGGTGACCGCGCGGGCTAGACCGCGCCGTTGAGCCGGTCCCCGATGGCCCGCAGCCCGTCCAGGTCGTGCACGTCGCCCGGCAGCGCTGGCACCTCCACGATCGGCACGTCCGGGTACACCGAGACGAAGCGGTCGCGGGTACGGCGTTCGCGCCCCATGATCTGCATCCGCTCGGCGTGCAGCCGCAGCAGCCCGGCCGCGAGCAGCTCGGCCTCGGGCGAGGCGTGCTCCGAGCCGTTCTCCTCCAGGGCCTCGGCGGCCGCCAGCGCCCGTTCCGCGGTGAGCTGCGGTGCGCCCGTGCCGTGCACCCGGTTGAGCACCAGCCCGGCCAGCGGCATCCGGTCCGCGGCCAGCCGGTCCACGAAGTACGCCGCCTCGCGCAGCGCGTCCCGCTCCGGCGCCGCCACCACCAGGAACGCCGTGCCCGGCGCCTTGAGCAGCTGGTACGTGCGGTCGGCGCGCTCCCGGAAGCCGCCGAACATCGAGTCCATCGCGCTGACGAAGGTCTGCACGTCGGTGAGCAGCTGGGCGCCGAAGATCTTGCCCAGGGTGCCGGTGAGCAGGCCCATCCCGGCGTTCAGGAAGCGCATCGCGCTGCGGCCGCCGACCTTGGCCGGGGCGGTGAGGATCCGGATCACCCGGCCGTCCAGGAAGGACCCGAGCCGGTTGGGCGCGTCCAGGAAGTCCAGCGCCGAGCGGGACGGCGGGGTGTCCACGACGATCAGGTCCCACTCCTCGGCGGCGCGCAGCTGCCCGAGCTTCTCCATCGCCATGTACTCCTGGGTGCCGGCGAAGCCGGCCGACAGGGACTGGTAGAAGGGGTTCTCCATGATCGCCCGGGCCCGTTCGGGCTCGGCGTGGGCCAGCACGACCTCGTCGAAGGTCCGCTTCATGTCCAGCATCATGGCCTGGAGCTCGCCGGTGCCGTTCACCCCCTTGACCACCCGGGGGGTGTTGTCGAGCTCGGTCAGGCCCATCGACTGGGCGAGCCGGCGGGCCGGGTCGATGGTCAGCACCACGACCTTGCGGCCGCGCTCGGCCGCCCGCAGGCCGAGGGCCGCGGCGGTGGTGGTCTTGCCGACGCCGCCGGAGCCGCAGCAGACGATGATCCTGGTCTTCGGGTCGTCGATCAGCTCGTCCACCGCGAGCCGCCGTCCGGTGCTCCGCACCCCGTTCGAGGTCATGCCGCCCCCTGCCGCTTCAGTTCGCCCGCCAGCCGGTACAGCCCGCCGAGGTCCACGCCCTCGCCCAGCAGCGGCAGTTCGTACGTCGGGAGCCGCAGCTGCTGGATGTCGGCGCGCTGCGCGCGCTCCAGCTCGACCCGCTCGGAGTGCTCCCTGGCCTGTTCCAGCAGCGGGTCGAGCAGCGGCTCCACCGCCGCCCGGACCTTCTCCCCGGTGCGGGTGCGGCCGCCGAGTCCGGCCTCGCCGAGCGCCAGGGCGACCTCCTCGCGGTGGTCCCCGTCCACCGCGGCCACCGCCGCCGCGTCCAGCACCGGCGGCCGGACCATGTTGACCATCACCCCGCCCACCGGGAGCCTCGCCTCGCGCAGCTCCTCGATGCCGTCGACCGTCTCCTGCACCGGCATCTCCTCCAGCAGGGTGACCAGGTGCACCGCGGTCTCCGGCGACTTCAGCACCCGCATCACGGCCTGCGCCTGGGTGTGTATCGGGCCGATCCGGGCCAGCCCGGCGACCTCGGCGTTGACGTTCAGGAAGCGGGTCAGCCGCCCGGTCGGCGGGGCGTCCATCACCACCGCGTCGTAGCGCCGCCGGCCGTCCGGGTCCTTGCGCCTGGTCGCCTCGCAGGCCTTGCCGGTGAGCAGGACGTCCCGTACGCCGGGTGCGATGGTGGTGGCGAAGTCGACGAAGCCGACCTTCTGGAGGGCCTTCCCGGCCCGGCCGAGCTTGTAGAACATCTCCAGGTACTCCAGCAGCGCCAGCTCGGTGTCGATCGCCAGCGCGAAGACCTCGCCGGGCCCGCCCTCCGCGGCCGGCAGCCCGAGCTGGGCGCGGGAGACCGAGGCGATCCGGCGCTCCTCGTACGGGAGCGCGGCGATCCCGAAGAGCTCGGCGACGCCCTGCCGGCCCTCGACCTCGATCAGCAGCACCCGTCCGCCGTCGGCGGCGAGGGCCAGGGCCAGTGCCGCGGCCAGCGTGGTCTTCCCGGTGCCGCCCTTGCCGCTGACCACGTGCAGCCGGACGCCCTCCCAGTCGGGGTCGCGCCGGGCCGCCTGGCCGGGGGTGCGTGCCACGCTCCGTCTCCGTCCGTCTCCGTCCTACGGGCGTCCCCTCCTGACGAGGGTGCCCCTCGCCAGGGTGCCCTCCCGCGAGGGTAACCAGGGAGCGCACCGGATGCCCGGAGCACCTGGGCCGTCAGGCCGGATCATGCCCTGTTTGTGCCCCACCTCACACGCCTCGCGGCGGGCGGCGCGGATCGCCGCGACGGCTCGTCTAGAGTCTGGCCATGACCAAGTGGGAATACATGACGGCGCCCCTGCTGGTGCACGCGACCAAGCAGATCCTGGACAACTTCGGCGAGGACGGCTGGGAGCTCGTCCAGGTCGTGCCCGGCCCGAACCCGGAGCAGCTGGTGGCCTACTTCAAGCGGGAGAAGAGCGCATGAGCCGGGTCGAGTCGAAGCTCGCCGAGCTGGGCCTGACCCTGCCGGAGGTGGCCGCCCCGGTCGCCGCCTACGTCCCGGCCCTGCGGACCGGCGACCTCGTGTTCACCTCCGGCCAGCTCCCGGTCGTCGGCGGCAAGCTGCCGAGCACCGGCAAGGTCGGTGCCGAGGTGTCCCCGGAGGAGGCCAAGGACCTCGCGCGGATCTGCGCGCTGAACGCCCTGGCCGCCGTGAAGTCGGTGATCGGCGACCTCGACCAGGTCGAGCAGGTCGTCAAGGTCGTCGGCTTCGTCGCCGCCGCCCCCGACTTCATCGGCGTCCCGGCCGTCGTCAACGGCGCCAGCGAGCTGCTCGGCGCGGTGCTCGGTGAGGCGGGCGTGCACGCCCGCAGCGCCGTCGGCGTCGCGGTGCTGCCGCTGGACTCCCCGGTCGAGGTCGAGATCCTGGTGCGGGTCAAGAGCGCCTGAGCGTGATCACGGAGGCGGGGCCGGGCTCGTCCGGCCCCGCCTCCGTGGTGCCCGGGTGGGCCCGATCCACTCGTGAGCCTGGCGGGAATCGTCGGGCACGCCCTAGCATCCGGGCATGGACCATCGAGCGACGACGCTGCCGATGCCGCCCGGCTGGCCCGCCCGGATCCGGGCGGTCGAATCCGGCGCGGTGACCCCGCCGGTGCCCAGGGCCGCCGCGACCGTCGTGCTGCTGCGCGACGCCACCGAGGGGCCGGAGGCCTACCTGCTGCGCAGGCGCACCTCGATGGCCTTCGCGGCCGGGATGTACGCCTACCCGGGCGGCGGGGTGGACCCGCGGGACGCCGAGGTCGAGCCGGGCTGGGCCGGTCCGTCGCCCGAGGAGTGGGCCCGGCAGCTCGGGGTGGACGCCCGGACGGCGCGGGCGGTGGTCTGCGCGGCCGTCCGCGAGACCTTCGAGGAGGCCGGCGTGCTGCTGGCCGGCCCGGACGCCGACAGCGTCGCCGCGCCGCGCGACTGGTCCGCCGAGCGGGCCGCGCTGGAGGCCCACGAGCTGTCCTTCGCCGAGTTCCTCCGCGACCACGGGCTGGTGCTGCGCAGCGACCTGCTGGGCGGCTGGGCCCGCTGGATCACCCCGGAGTTCGAGGAACGGCGCTACGACACCTGGTTCTTCGTCGCCGCGCTGCCGGCCGGCCAGCGCGCGGCCCTGGAGGTCGGCGAGGCCGACCGGGTCGCCTGGCTGACCCCGGCCGAGGCGGTGCGGGGCCACCGGGAGGGCCGCTACGGCATGCTGCCGCCGACCGTGACGGTGCTGCGCGAGCTGTCGTCGGTACGGACCGCCGCCGAGGCCCTGGCCGCGGCCGCCGACCGCCCGCTGGCGCCGGTCCTGGGCCGGGCCGAGGTCCGCGGCGACCGGCTGACGGTCCGCTGGCCCGGCTACGAGGAACTGACCATCGACGGGGAGTTCCCCGAGGGGTCCTGAGCGTTCCACCGACGGGGACCGGTCGTACGAGCCGTACGGCCGGCGCGCTCCGCACGACCTGCACGACCTGCACGACCTGCACGACCTGCACGACCCGCACCACCCGCACGACCCGCACGACCCGACCTTGCCGTACCGACGCAGAGAAAGGACCGACGCCCGATGACCCACGACGACGTGGCTCGCCGGACGGCACCCGAGCTGCCCGCCCGCCGCCTGAACCCCCGTGACCTCGCCTGCGACAGCCAGGTCCCGTTCGTCGAGGTGGCGCAGCGCGCCCTCGTCCGGGCGCTGCCGTTGCGGGCCCTGCACCGGCACGTCGGAGGCGGTCGGTGAGCGGACTCCTGCCGGGCGACCCCGCCGCCGCCGTCGGCGGCGAGGCCACCCCTCGGGCGCTGTGCGTGCTGGCGCCGAACCCGTCGCCGATGACGCTGGACGGCACCAACACCTGGCTGCTCTCCGAGCCGGGCTCGGACCTCGCGGTGGTGATCGACCCGGGCCCGCTGCACGAGGGGCACCTGCGCCGGGTGGTCGACCTCGCGGAGGAACGGGGCAAGCGGATCGCGCTGACCCTGCTCACCCACGGCCACGCCGACCATTCCGAGGGCGCGGCCCGCTTCGCCGAGCTGACCGGGAGCGAGGTACGGGCCCTGGACCCGGCGCACCGGCTGGGCTCGGAGGGCCTGGTCGGCGGTCAGCGCCTGGACGTCGGCGGCCTGGACCTGCGGGTGGTGGCCACCCCGGGGCACACCTCGGACTCGCTGACCTTCCACCTGCCGGACGACGGCGCGGTGCTCACCGGCGACACCGTGCTCGGCCGCGGCACCACGATGGTCGCGCACCCCGACGGCCGGCTCGGCGACTACCTGGACTCGCTGCGCCACCTGCACACCATGGCCTCCCGGCACGGCGTGCGGACCGTGCTGCCGGGCCACGGCCCGGTGCTCGCGGACGCGCTCGGCGCCGTCGACTACTACCTGGCCCACCGGGCGTCGCGGCTCGCCCAGGTGGAGACCGCGGTCGAGGCGGGCTGCCGGAGCGCCTCCGAGGTGGTCGCCCGGGTCTACGCCGACGTGGACCGGGCGCTCTGGCCGGCCGCCGAGCTGTCGGTGCGGGCCCAGCTGGACTACCTGGAGGAGCACGGGCTGATCCAGGGCGCCGACTGACCCGGTGGACGCGTAGGGCCCGGTGAACGCGGAAGGGCCCGTCCGATCCGGACGGGCCCTTCCGCGTTCGCGGGTTCGCTGGTGTCAGCGCGAGCGGCGCGACAGCCGCTCGACGTCCAGCAGGACCACCGCGCGGGCCTCCAGCTTCAGCCAGCCGCGGCCGGCGAAGTCGGCGAGCGCCTTGTTGACCGTCTCACGGGAGGCGCCGACCAGCTGGGCCAGCTCCTCCTGGGTGAGGTCGTGGGCGACGTGGATGCCCTCCTCGGACTGCACGCCGAACCGGCGGGAGAGGTCCAGCAGGGCCTTGGCGACGCGGCCGGGCACGTCGGAGAAGACCAGGTCGGACATCACGTCGTTGGTGCGGCGCAGGCGGCGGGCGATGGCCCGCAGCAGCGCGATGGAGACCTCGGGGCGGGCGTGCAGCCAGGGCTGGAGGTCCCCGTGGCCGAGGCCCAGCAGCTTGACCTCGGTCAGCGCGCTGGCGGTCGCGGTGCGCGGGCCCGGGTCGAACAGCGACAGCTCGCCGATCATCTCGCTGGGGCCGAGCACGGCGAGCATGTTCTCGCGGCCGTCCGGGGAGGCGCGGTGCAGCTTGACCTTGCCCTCCGCCACGACGTACAGCCGGTCGCCCGGGTCGCCCTCGTGGAACAGCGACTCCCCACGGGCGAGGGTGACCTCGGTCATGGAAGCGCGCAGCTCGCCGGCCTGTTCGTCGTCGAGTGCCGCGAAGAGTGCGGCGCGCCGCAGAACGTCGTCCACGTGCTTCCTCCTTCTCGGCCGTACGGCGGGTGGGCCGTCCGGCGCAAGTTCCGTTCAGTGTTCTGCATCACCAAGCATGGCGCATGTCGCTCCGATCATATGAGGAGGGGGTGTGTCGGGGTGTGCCGTGCGGGGCCATTCGTACCGGCGGACCACGGGTCGGGCCCGGGAACGGGAGGCCTCCGGCGGTTGTCGGTCGAACTCTTGTCCGTCCGACTCGAACAGGGAATCGCCCTCGCCGTGCGGGTGTCCGGTGCGCGGCACCGCGGACATATGTTTCACGGATAAATTACCTGTTAATCTTTTTGCATGGTCACCACCGCCCAGTTCCGCCAGGCACTTCGGGTCGGTCCGGCCGGGGACGGCTGGCACAAGCCCGCGCTCAGCGCCGTGGTCACCCTCGGCGCGCTCAACCTCACCCTGCTCGGCCTCGGCCGGCTCGACCTCGCCCTCTACACCTCGGCCGGCGGCCTGGGCGCGCTGTACGGGCACGGCCTGCCGTACCGGGCCCGGGCCCGGATGCTGGTCGGCGTGTTGCTCGGGACCGTGCTCAGCACCGGTGCCGCCCTCACCGCCGCCGCGCTGACCCGCGACGCCGCCGTCCTGGTCGCGGTCGCGGCGGTGCTCGCCGCCCTGCACAAGCTGCTCTGCGACGCCGCCCGGGTCGGCGCGCCCGGCAGTCTGATCATCACCTTCACCTCCTCCAGCTGCGCCTTCGTCCCGCAGCGGCTCGGCGAGGTCCCGCCGCACCTGGCGCTCACCGCGCTCGGTGCCGCACTGGCCTGGCTGGTCTGCATGGCCCCGGCCCTGGTGCGCCCGTACGGGCCCGAGCGGATCGCCACCGCCCGCGCCCTGGAGGCCGCGGCCCGGCTGCTGCGGACCGATCCAGGCCGGCCGGACGCCGCCGCCCGTACCGCCCTGGTCGGCGCGGTCGAGGCGGCCCGGCAGAGCCTCGCGCTCTCCGCCCCGGCCCGGCGGCGCGCCCTCGGCGACGCGCCCGAGCGGCTGCTGGTGCGTGCGGAGGCCGCACTCGCCGGCCCGGCCCGGCCCGAGGACGCCGGGTGGTACCTCGACCGGGCCCGCGAGCTCCGACGCGGCCGCCCGCTGCCGTCGCCCGACCTCACCGAGGCGGAGGCGGCGGAGACGGAGGCCGCGGCCGCCCGCCGGCCCGGCCCCCGGCCGCCGCTGCGGCGGGCGCTGCGACCGGGTTCGGCGCTGCTGCCGATCGCGCTGCGGGTCGCGGTCGGCTGCGCCGCCGCCGGGTGGCTCTCGCTGGCGCTCGGCGTCGGCCGGCCGTACTGGGCGGTGGTCACCGCCGCCTCGGTGTTCCAGGCCAACAGCACGCTGTCCTGGCAGCGCGCGCTGCAGCGGGTGCTGGGCAACCTGCTCGGCCTGCTGCTGTTCACCGCCGCGCTGCCCGTCGCCCACTCGGGCCCGGTGGCGCTGATCGGGCTCGGGCTGCTCTGCCAGTTCGGGGCCGAGGCGACGATCGCCCGCAGCTACTGGCTGGCGACGGTCTTCGTGACCCCGATGGCGCTGCTGATGACGGAGTTCGCGGGCCCGCAGCCGGCCGGGACGCTGGTCGCCGACCGCTGGCTGGACACCTGCGTCGGCGCGCTCACCGGCCTCGCGGCCTGCCTGCTGGTCACCAATCGCCGCACCGCCACCCGGCTGACCCACGCCCTGGCCGGAGCCGAGGCCGCCGGCCACCGGGCCCTGGCCGCCGTCTCCGCCGTCTCCGCCGCGAGCGTCCCGGAAGCGCGCGCCGCCCGCACCGGCCTCGCCGCCGCGCTGCTGGAACTGCGCGAGGCCACCGACACCGCCGCCGGCGAGTGGCGCCGCCCCGCCCTCCCGCACCAGCGCGCCGCCGCCACCGAGCAGCGGTCCCACCACCTGCTGGCCGCCCTGCTGCAACGCCGGGGCCGAGGGGACCAGCCGGACACGCCCTAGGATCGACAGGGTCGAAGCCGACCGGCAGGCCGCAGAACGGGAGCAGCACGCGTGGAGGACGTCGTCGCAGGTGTGCTGCGCCAGTGGGAGCGGGCCTACCCGGGGCTGGACACCGGTCCGATCGCCGTCCTCGGCCGGATCAACCGCTGCGCCGCCCTGCTCCAGCAGACCCCCGACCCGCTCACCCGGGCCGGCCTCACCCGCGCCGAGTTCGACATCCTCGGCGCCCTGCTCCGCCTCGACCGCGAGCTGACCCCCACCCAGCTCGCCCGGGAGAGCTTCGCCTCCGGCGCGGCCGTCACCAAGCGGCTGCGGCTGCTGGAGGAGCGAGGCCTGGTCAGCCGCCGCACCGACGACCGGGACCGCCGGGTCGCCCACCTCGCGCTCACCGAGCAGGGCCGCACCCTGGTGGACGGGCTGATCCAGGAGCTGGTCGCCCACGACCGCGCCCTGCTGGCCGGCCTCACCCCCGCCGAGCAGGACCGGCTCGCCGAGGCCCTCAGCGGCCTGCTGAACAGCCTGGAGGGGACGATCGGCCGCACCCCGGGCTGAGCCGACGGGGCCCCGGCTGCCGGCTCGACGGACTCCGACGAAGCGTCAACGGCGCTGCTCCGGTGGGAACGTATGCTCGCGGTGCGGTGTACGGGGGCGCGTCGGGTACGAAGCGGGCTCCGTACGTCGCGTGCGGCGTGTCGAGTCGTCTACCGGGAGCTCCCCTTGGGCCACAGCGCGGACCGAACCGGCGGCGATCGTCTCCGGCCGAAGCGCCCGGGCGGCTCGGCCGACCCCCTCACGCGGCTCACCCGGGGCATCGTGGTCATGACCGCCGTCGGCTTCTGTGCCGCCTCGGCGGTGGCCACGGTCCGCAACCACGACGGTCTGGCCTACCAACTGCCCGCCGTCGCCCTCCTGTTGGTCCTGCTCGGCTTCCAGATCGGGCACGCCGGCCCGTGGCGCCTGGCGCGGCGCTGGTGGCCGTGGAGCCTGGTCGCCCACGGGGTGCTCACCTACCTGCCCTTCCTGCTCCTCGACGGGACGTGGGTCGGCATCCCCGGTTCGTTCGCCGGATCGGTGCTGCTGACCGTCGCGGCGCCGCGCTCCTGGGCGCTGGCCGCCGCGCTGGTGGTCGCCCAGTACCCGCTCTGCGCGGCGCTGGGCGGGAACACCGGCCAGTGCGTCAACGCGTCGGTGTCCATCGTCGTGGGTGGCATCGTGGTGTACGGGATGGCCCGACTCGCCGACCTGATAACCGAGTTGCGGGCGGCCCGGACCGAGCTGGCCGAGCTCGCGGTGGACCGGGAGCGGCTGCGCTTCGCGCGCGACCTGCACGACCTGCTCGGCTCCAGCCTCTCGGTGGCGGCGCTGAAGTGCCAGCTCGTCGAGCGGCTGGCCGCGGAGCACCCGGAGCGGGCCCGCGCGGAGCTCGCCGAGGTGCTGGCGCTGGTGCGGCAGGCGATGGCGGACACCCGCCGGCTCTCCAGCGGCGACGTCCGGATGTCTCTGGCGCGGGAGGCGCGTTCGGCGGTCGCGGCGCTGCGGGCGGCCGGGATCGAGGTCGAGGCCGACCTGGACTGCGAGGGGCTGCGGCCCGAACTCGACGCGGTGCTGGCCACCGTGCTGCGCGAGGCGGTCACCAACCTGCTCCGGCACAGCACGGCCCGGCGCTGCGGGATCCGGGCCGGCCGGGACGACCTCGGTACGGTGCGCCTGGTGGTCTCCAACGACGGCGTTCCGGACGAAACCGGCGACGTGCAAGGCGAGTTGGGCGATGGTCCGGACGAGCCCGGCGGCGTAGCGCGCGAACCGGGCGGCGGGCGCGGCATCGGGAACCTCACCGAGCGGCTGCGGTCGGTCGGCGGCCGGCTGACCGCCGAGCGGGACGGAGCGGGCTGGTTCCACCTCGCGGCCGTCGTCGAGGCCACGCCCGCCCGGTCGGCCGCCCGCGCCGCCTGACCGCGGTCCGCCTGCCCGGTACGGCCGACAGGTCCACGCGGCCCGGTTATTCGCGCATCCCCATCGCCTCGGTCGGCTCCCGCCGCAGGGCCAGCCAGGTGGTCAGCAGGACGGTGCCCGCCCCCAGCAGCGCCGCCCCGCCCAGCACCGCGGCCACCCAACTCCCGGGCGGCGCGGGCCAGGCCGGGCCGCCGAGCGCCAGGCCGACCGGGACCAGGACGGCGGCGGTGACCGCCGCGCCGAGGAGGAGCGCCACGGCGACCGTGATCCCGCCCTCCCAGGCCATCATCCGCAGCACCTGGCGGCGCGTGGTCCCCACCATCCGCAGCAGCGCGAACTCGCGCAGCCGTTCGGACGTGGCCATCACCATGGTGTTGACGACGGAGATGGCGGTGAACAGGCTGATGACGCCGAGCAGCAGCCGGGCCACCGCGGTGGCCGCCTCCTGCTGGTGCCGGCGTGCCGCGTCGTAGTCGGCCCGGTCGCTGATCCGGGCCATCGGGTAGGCCGGGGTGAGCCCCTGGAGTTCCCGGGTCACCTGCCCGGGGTCGGTGCCGGGGGCGGTGCGGACCAGTACGGTCGCCGCGAGCAGGTCCGGCAGGTGGGCGGCGGCGAATCCGGTGGGCAGCAACGCGTCGGCGAAGCGGTCCTCGCGCTCGTAGACGGCCGCCACCGTGGCGGTGCTGTCGCTGCCGTCATCCCAGCGGATCCGGACCGGGGTGCCGACGCCGACCTTGAGGCGGGAGGCCGTCCGCCGCCCCAGGGCGATGCTCTCGCCGCGCAGCCGGTCCAGCGAGCCGGCCGTCACCCCGGGGTCGAGCAGCTGTTCCAGCCCCTGCGGGTCCACGATCCGGGCGTCCGCCCCGGCGACGCCGCCGCCGTCCGCCGCGGAGCCCGAGGACACCATGACGAAGCCGGGGACCAGGCCGCCGGCCGCCGCGACGCCGGGCAACCCGCGGACGGCTTCCGTGAACTCCGTCGGCAGTCCGATGCCCCTCGCCTGGGCCACGTGGTCGGCCAGCAGCCGCCGGCCCTCCTCGGCGGCGCCGGCCTGCGCCTTGACGACCGGGACGAGCAGCATGCTGCCGTTGAAGGCCACCGCCAGCACCAGCGGAGTGACGGCGGCCGCGAAGCGGCGGGGCTGGGCCCGCAGGGAGGCGGAGGCGAGGAACCCCGCGACCGGGAAGAGCAGGCCCACCGGCCCGCCGATCACCACACCGGCGACCCGGCCGATCAGCGGCCCGAGCAGGGCCACCCCGAGCAGCAGCGGCACCACCATGCCCTCGGCCGTACCGGCCCCGTCGCGGCCGCCCGTCGAGTGGGCCAGCACCACGCCGCAGACGGCGAGCGTCGCCAGCCCGAGGCCGGCACGGAGCCGGCCGATCCGCGGCGGCGGCGCGGAGGCGTCGCGCAGCGCCCGGGTGGGTTCGACCCGGGAGGCCCGGCGCGCGGCGGCCCGGACGGCCAGCTGGGCGGTGACGACGGTGCCGCCGAGGACGACCAGTGGGGCGGTCGGCCCGATGTGCAGCGGCACGTCCGGGCCGACCACCCCGCGGTCGACCAGTACGCCCCGCAGCAGTGCGGCGAGGCCGGTCCCGGCCGGGAGGCCGACGACCGCGGCCGCGAGGGTCAGCAGCAGCGTCTCCAGCGCGATCATCCGCCGCACCTGCCCGGTGGTGGCGCCGACCGCCCGCAGCAGGGCCATCTCGCGCAGCCGCTGCTGGACGGAGAGCGCGAGCGCCCCGGCCACCACGAAGGTCGAGACGAGCAGCGACAGGACGCCCATCGTCCCGGCGAGCGAGGAGAGGGCGTCCCCGGGCCCGGACGTGCCGGTGAGCTCCAGCTCGCCGCGTTCGTCGCCGGTGTGCACCCGGGGCCCGGACCAGTCCGCCTCGCCGTCGCGGGCCCGTGCCTCGGCGAGCGCCCGCCGGGCCTGCCCGGCCAGCGCCCGCAGGTCGGTCCCCTCCGTGACGGTGATGCCGATCGCGTCCGCGCCGGTCGTCGTCCCGGCGAGCCGGGCGGCCTGCCCGGGGCTGAAGAAGAGCGCACTCTGGCGGGACAACTCCCTTGGCGGCGCGGCCAGTCCGGACACGGTGTAGTCGCGCGGCACCCCGGTGGTGGCCAGCCGTACGGTGCCGCCGGGCGCGACCCCGGCGCGGGCGGCCGTCGCGGTGTCGAGGACCACCTCGTCCGGTCCGGCCGGGGCGCGGCCGGAGGCCAGCCGGAACGGGGCGAGGGCGGCGCTCGTCCAGGAGTGCCCGAGCGAGGGGCCGCCCTGCGGTCCGGACAGGACCCGCCCGTCGGCGGTGGCCACGGCCGCCGGGAAGGAGAGCTCGGGGAGGGCGGCCGAGACGCCGGGCAGTTCGGCGAGTGCGCCGGTCAGCGGTCCGGCGTCCGGGAGGCGATGGCCGTGGCCGATCACGAGGGGGGCCGCGGCGTACCGTTCGGTCGGGGTGCCCGCGCGCAGGCCGGACTCCAGCAGGACCCCGCAGGCGGTGGTCAGGACCAGGGCGCAGAGGAGCGCGGTGAAGGCGCCGGCGAAGCCCGCCTTCCGGGCCCGTACCGTCCGCCAGGCCAGCTTCAACACGTGGCTCAGCCCCCCGCCGGTACGCCCTCGATGACATTGCGAGCCTAGCTCCGGGCGCTTCGGACGGAATTCCCTTCGTTGACGAAGGAAGGCCTCGGTGAGCCGCGCCGTGGGCCGTCCACGGCCGGATCCATGGGAAACGCACGCCCCGTCGCCCCGTCGCCCCGTCGCCCCGTGGATCCAGTGACCCGACGCCTCCGGGTCGGCGGATCACCGGGAACGATCCGGACCCACCGTCGGCAGCCAGCCCATCTCCTCGGCGATCCGGATCGCGTCGACCCGGCCGCGGCCCCCGGTCTTGGCCACCGCGGCGGCCAGGTGGTTGCGCGCGGTGCCCGTCGAGACGAACAGCCGGGCGGCGATCTCGCTGACGGAGTCCCCCCGCGCCGCGAGCCGCAGGACCTCCGACTCCCGGGGCGTCAGCGGGTTCTCCCGGGTGTCCAGGGCGGCCAGCGCCAGCTCCGGGTCGACGACGCGCTCACCGGCGGCCACCTTGCGGATCGCCGCGGCCAGCTCCCGGGCCGGGGCGTCCTTCCCGAGGAACCCGAGCGCACGGGCGGAGAGCGCGGCGCGCAGGTGGGCGGGTCGCACCAGTCCGGTGAGGACCAGCGTCCGGCAGCCGGGGAGCTTCTCGTACAGTTCGGCGGCCGCCCGCAGCCCGTCCAGTCCGGGCAGGTCGATGTCGAGCACCGCGACGTCCGGGCGCACCTCCAGGGCGGTCGGCACCACCTGGTCCCCGCGCTCCACGTCGGCGACGACCTCCAGGTCCTCCTCGTACGCGAGGAGGGCCATCAGCGCGCCGCGCACCATGCTCATGTCCTCTGCCAGCAGGACCCTGATCATCCGCACACTCCCCCTGTCAGGTGACGGCCACGGGCGGAGTTCATTAGACAACAGGCCTTGCCAGGGCGGGTTTCCGTGCTTGATCGGCCCCGAGCGGTCCTCCGGTCGGCGTAGCCTTCGTGCATGGCAGAGAGCAAGGTCCGGAAGGCCGCGGCGAAGAAGCCGGTGGCGAGGACGGCGGCGGTGAAGACGGCGGCGGTGAAGCCGAGGAAGCCGGAATCGCACCTGGCGATGGTGCGGCGGGCCCGGCGGATCAACCGCGAGCTGGCGGAGCTGTACCCGTACGCGCACCCGGAGCTGGACTTCGAGAACCCCTTCCAACTGCTGGTGGCCACCGTGCTGTCGGCGCAGACCACCGACCTCCGGGTGAACCAGACCACCCCGGCGCTGTTCGCGAAGTACCCGACGCCGGAGGACATGGCGGCGGCGAACCCGGAGGAGCTGGAGGAGGTCATCCGCCCGACCGGATTCTTCCGGAACAAGGCGAAGTCGCTCATCGGCCTGTCGATAGCGCTGCGCGACGAGTTCGGCGGCGAGGTCCCCGGTCGGCTGGCCGACCTGGTGACCCTGCCCGGCGTCGGCCGCAAGACCGCCAACGTCGTCCTCGGCAACGCCTTCGGGGTCCCCGGCATCACCGTGGACACCCACTTCGGGCGGCTGGCCCGCCGGTTCGCCTGGACCACCGAGGACGACCCGGTGAAGGTCGAGGCGGCCGTCGCCGAGATCTTCCCGAAGTCGGAGTGGACGATGCTCTCGCACCGGGTGGTCTTCCACGGCCGCCGGATCTGCCACTCCCAGAAGCCCGCCTGCGGCGCCTGCCCGATCGCGCCGCTCTGCCCCTCGTACGGCGAGGGGGAGACCGACCCGGAGAAGGCACGCAAGCTGTTGAAGTACGAGATGGGCGGCCAGCCCGGGCAGCGGCTGCGGCCGCCGGCCGACTTCCCCGGGGAGGCGGCCGCCCGTGCGGACGCCGCCGTCCACCACGGACAGGTCGCGGACCTGGCGGTGGACGCGTGAGCGGGCGGTGCGGGCACCCCGGGCCGGAGGCCGGGGGAGTCGCGCGGGGCATCGAGCTGGACGGGCTGCCGGCCTGGCTGGAGCCGGTCCGGGAGGCGGCCGAGCGGGTGATGCCGGAGCAGCTGAGCCGGTTCCTGCCGCCGGCCGAGGGCGGCCGTCCGGCGGCCGTGCTGATGCTGTTCGGCGAGGGGCCGCAGGGCCCGGACCTGCTGCTGATCGAGCGGGCCCGCTCGCTGCGCTCGCACGCCGGGCAGCCGTCCTTCCCGGGCGGCGCGCTGGATCCGGAGGACGGCGACCCGAACGGCCCGGGCCCGATCGCGGCGGCGCTGCGCGAGGCCTGGGAGGAGACCGGCCTGGACCCGGCCGGGGTGCAGGTGTTCGCCGAGCTGCCCCGGCTGTACATCCCGGTGAGCAGCTTCGTGGTGACCCCGGTGCTCGGCTGGTGGCGCGAGGAGTCGCCGGTGCGCCCGGTGGACGCGGCGGAGACCGGCGCGGTGTTCCGGGTCACCGTCGCGGAGCTGGCGGACCCGGAGAACCGGGTGCGGCTGCGCCATCCGTCCGGGCACGTCGGGCCCGCCTTCGCGGTCGCCGGGCGGCTGGTCTGGGGCTTCACCGCCGGGGTGATCGACCGGGTGCTGCACCACAGCGGCCTGGAGCTGCCCTGGGACCCGTCCAAGGTCGTCGACCTGTCGGACGAGGCGCTGGCCCTGGTCCAGGGCGACCTCGAACACTCCCGGGTGCTGCCGGGCGGCGACGCCGACGCTTCGTGACGGGCCGCCGGCGCGTCCGGCGCGCGGGCCGTGGGAGGGTGTCCGAGTGAACGTCCTGGATGTGCTGCTGATCGCCGCGGCCGTGGCATTCGCCGTGTCGGGCTACCGGCAGGGCTTCGTGGTCGGCGTGCTCTCACTGGTCGGCTTCCTCGGCGGCGGCCTGCTCGCCGTCGAGCTGCTGCCGCTGCTGCTGCTCGACCACATCGGCCCCGGCACGACGGCCTCGGTGGTGGCCGTGGTGGTGGTGATCGTCCTCGCCGCGATCGGCCAGGCGGTCACCGCGCACTTCGGCTGGAAGCTGCGCGGGCACATCGGGCGCCGTCCGGCCCGGGTGCTGGACGCGAGCGGCGGCGCGGTGGTGAACGTCGTCTCGATGCTGCTGGTGGCCTGGCTGATCGGTTCGGCGCTGGCCGGGGCGTCGCTCCCGACGGTCTCCAAGCAGGTCCGGTCCTCGGCGGTCCTCGGCGGGGTGCAGAACGCGCTGCCCGACGACGCGCCGAACTGGTTCTCGGACTTCTCCAAGGTGCTCGCCCGCAACGGCTTCCCGCAGGTCTTCAACCCCTTCGAGCACGAGCCGATCACCCAGGTCGACAGCCCCGACCCCGCACTGGCCGGCAGCCCGGCGGTGGCGCGGGCCCGGCAGAGCCTGGTCAAGGTGGTCGGCACGGCGACCTCCTGCGGCAAGACCCTGGAGGGCAGCGGCTTCGTCTTCGCCCCGCACCGGGTGATGACCAACGCCCACGTGGTCGGCGGGGTCAACGAGCCGACCGTGCAGATCGGCGGCGTCGGCCAGCTGTACGACGCGACGGTGGTCCGCTACGACTGGCAGCGCGACATCGCCGTCCTGGACGTGCCCAAGCTGAACGCGCCCCCGCTGGCCTTCGCGGGCGAGGCCAGGACCAACGACAGCGCGATCGTGGCCGGCTTCCCGGAGAACGGCGCCTTCAACGTCCAGCCGGCCCGCATCCGCGGCCGGATCCAGGCCAACGGCCCGGACATCTACCACCGCGGCCAGGTGGTCCGCGACGTCTACTCGGTGCGTTCGCTGGTCCGGCAGGGCAACAGCGGCGGACCGCTGCTCACCCCGGACGGCGAGGTGTACGGCGTGGTCTTCGCCAAGTCCCTGGACAGCGCGGACACCGGCTACGTGCTGACCGCGGCCGAGGTGCGCGAGGACGCCGTGCAGGGCGGCGCCGCGACCGCCCGGGTGGACACCCAGGGCTGCGCGCTCTGACCGGGGGGCCGGAGCCCGGGGAGTCGCGCCGGGCCGGAGCGGCCGATATCCGTCGCTCCGTCAGACGGCCCTGGTAGCCTCGGCCGCGCTCACCCGTTCGGCTCAACCGGGCGCCGTCCCGGGGTGGGCCCGACAGGAGGTCGTGGCAGTCCGATGATGGGTCACTCGCACGCGGTGAGCGGGGCGATGCTGTACGCGGCCTCGGCCCCCTTCCTGCCCCCGCTGCTGCTGCACACCACCCTGCAGCCCGCGGACATACTGATGGGCACGGTGCTGTGCGCGGGCGCGGCCCTGCTGCCGGACCTCGACCACCACGACGGCTCGATCGCCAACTTCCTCGGTCCGGTCTCCAAGATGCTCTGCCGGTTCGTGGCCTGGATCTCCGGCGGCCACCGGCACGCCACCCATTCGCTGCTGTTCGTCGCGCTGATGGGCGCCGGCACCTGGGCCGGGGTCACCTACCTGGGGCGCTACTTCACCCTCGGGCTGACCTTCTTCCTGCTGGCGCTCGCGATCCGGGCGCTGCGGCTCTGCCCGCCGGGCGACGGCCCGGAGGCGTGGATCACCGTCATCGGCCTGGCCGCGCTCGGCACCTTCGGGATGAACACCTGGATGCCCAACTCGCCCGGCTGGCTGCCGTACGCGGTGGCCCTGGGCACGCTGGCGCACCTGCTCGGCGACTGCCTGACCAAGAAGGGCGCGCCGCTGCTCTGGCCGCACAAGGAGCGCTACGAGGTCGTGCTGATCAAGCGCAGCGGCAACAGCGTCGAGACCAAGGTGCTGGTGCCGATCATGTCGGTGGCGACCTTCGTCCTGCTCTGGTTCACCGCGCTGTCGCCGACGATCGTGAACTGAGGCGACGGTGTCTGTGACGACGGTGAACTGAACGGGCCTGTCGGGCCCGCCGGGCGCTTCCGGCGCCCGGCGCACCGGCCGATGGTGGACGCGGCGCGAGGCCTCAGGTCTCGCGCCGCAGTCGTGCGCCCACCCAGCGGGCGCGCCGGCCGAGGATGCGGGGGATGCCGAGCTGCCGCCGCTCCGTGCGCTGACGGCCGTCGGGGCCGTCGAAACCGAGGTCGTCCGCCCGGTCGGGCCGGTGGGCGGAGCGCTGGGGGCTGTTGTGACGTCGGCCGCGCGGGGCGCCGCCGCTTTCGGGCATCCAACTCATACCGGAAGGGATGCCCCTGGGCCGGTGGAGGTAACCGCCCGGGCCTCGCCGAAATTGGCCTATGCGGTTGTCATATGAGCGTAAAGATGGGGGAGTTGGGGCCGATGGCCCGCCCCGTGGACCGCACGTGCGGCCGTGCCCCCGGCTGGTGCAACCGTGCCCCCGGTTCCGTACGGCCGTGCCCCGGTTCGTACGGCCGCACCGGGCGGGACCGTACCGGGTCACTCCTTGTGGCGGCCGATCCAGTCCAGCAGCTCGGCGGTGAACTCCTCCGGCGCCTCCTCGTGCGGGAAGTGCCCGACCCCCGGCAGCAGCCGCCAGCGGTACGGCGCCGCGACGTACTCGCCGCCGCCGAGCGCGGTGTGCGACAGCAGCACCGGGTCCGCGGCGCCCTGGACGTGCAGGGTCGGCGCGGTGATCGGCTTCTTCATCCGCCGGGCGAACTGGATGCCGTCCGGCCGGGCCATCGAGCGCAGCAGCCAGCGGTACGGCTCGATCGAGCAGTGGGCGGTGCTGGGGATCTGGATCGCCTGCCGGTACGCGTGCAGCGCGGCCTCGTCCAGGCCGTTCGGACCGGTCCAGGAGGTCAGGTAGCGGCCGACCAGCTCGGCGTCGTCGGCCACCAGGCGGCGTTCCGGTATCCACGGCCGCTGGAAGCCCAGCACGTGGTCGAAGGCGGCGAACTGCCGGCGGTCGGTCAGCAGCGCGCGGCGCAGGTCCCGCGGGTGCGCGGCGGAGACCACGGTGAGGCTCTGGATGACGGACGGCCGCATCACCGCCGCCACCCAGGCCAGGGTGCCGCCGGAGGCGTGCCCGACCAGGTGCGCCCGGCGCTCGCCGAGCGAGCGGATCACCCCGGTGATGTCCAGGGCGAGGTTGCCAGGGTCGTACCCCCGCGGGGTGCGGTCGCTGCCGCCTATGCCGCGCAGGTCGAGCGCCACCGCCCGGTAGCCGGCCTCGGCGAGCGCGGTCAGCTGGTGGCGCCAGGCCCACCAGTACTCGGGCCAGCCGTGCACCAGCAGCACCAGCGGGCCGGAGCCCAGCTCGGCGATGTGGAAGCGGGCGCCGTTGGCCGCGAGGTCGCGGTGCGTCCACGGGCCGGGCTGCCGGACGTTCCAGGCCTCGCCGCTCTCCGCCGAGGTCCCGGCGGAGAGCGGACTGTTGTCCTCGGGGCCGGTGTCCTCGGAGGCGGCGCCGGGGCCGCCGGGGCCTTCGGGGCCTTCGGGAGTGAGCCCGGCGCCGGAGTCAGGACCGGAGTCGGGGCCGGAGTCGGCGGACGGCTGCGCGGGCACGGGCGTCTGGTCAAGCGGCATACCGAGAGCGTGTCACATCCGCGCGTCGGACACGTGCCCGGCACTCGTTGTCGGCCGGTCCGGCGCCCGTCGACGCGGCGCCGTCCGCCCCTTGCTGTTGCCCTGCTGCCCTGGCGTCCTCCTGCCGCAGCCCCGGCGGCGCCTGGTCGGTGACGGGACGCCGGTTATGGGGCGCCGGTTGCCGGGCGCCGGTTCCCGGGCGCCGGTTTACGGGCGCCGGTTTACGGGATGCGGCCGAAGGCCCGGTCGATCTCCTCCTGGGTGGCCGGGCGCGGCCGGGCGTTCTTCAGCACGTCGGCGGTCTTCTGGGCGCCCTCGATGGTGCGCACCGGCTTCTCGATCTTCTTGAACGAGCGCCAGGCCAGCATCCCGAGCAGCACCGCGAGCAGCAGGTAGGCGCCCGCCACGATCAGGAAGGACCAGCCCAGCGACAGGCCCAGCGCGTGGATGCCGAAGGCCGCCGCGGCGCTCAGCATCGGGATGGAGAACAGCGCCACCACGCCGGCGACGATCAGCGAGACGCCGCCCGAGACGCCGCGCTTGACGTCCGCCCGGATCTCGGACTTGGCGAGCGCGATCTCGTCGTGGACCAGCGCGGACAGGTCGGCGGTGGCCGCCGCGAACAGCTGCCCCACCGAACGCTCGCCCTCGTAGGGCGCCCGGCCGTTGCTGGACGGGTCTGCGGCTCCTGCGGGCATCAGCGGTTCTCCTCTGCGGCTGTACGGCGTGACGCCGCCGCGGGTGTGCGGTTCCGGGGGCCGGTGGGGGGTCCGGAGGCGTCTGTGGGTTGTCGACAGCTCAGAATCATGCCCCTACCGGTCAGTCGGACACCACTCCGGGGCCCCGCCGGAGGGACGTGTCCCGGCGGCCGGGGCGCTCCGGAGGCCTCCCGGAGGGGTTTGCGGGGCGCTTTTCCGGAGGGGTTCTCCAGGGGGCTCCCAGGTGCCTCAGCCGGGCTGGCCGGGCCGGTCGCGGGGGCCGGGGGCGGGGTCCTGCCCCTCGTCGGTCGTCGGGCGGGCCGCCTCGCCGACCCGTGCCCGCCAGGCCGGGTCGTCCTCCTGGTAGACGTCCGGGACACCGTCCCCGTCCAGGTCCCGGTCCTCCTCCTCGCACAGCTCGCGGTAGTGCCGGTTGCGCAGCTTCAGCAGGACCGTGGCGACCGCCGCGGCGAGCACCGAGCCGACCAGCACGGCCGTCTTGGCCCGGGCGGCGAGCGCCGGGTCGTCCGGGAAGGCCAGCTCGCTGATCAGCAGCGAGACGGTGAAACCTATGCCCGCGAGCACCGAGACCGCGACCATGTCGGCCCACTTGAGCCGCGGGTTCAGCTCGGCCCTGGTGAACCGGGCGGTCAGCCAGGCGCCGCCCAGCACGCCCACCGACTTGCCGACCAGCAGACCGATCACGATGCCGAGCGGTGCGGCCTGGGTGAACACCTCGCGCAGCTTCGGGCCGGAGACGGCCACGCCGGCCGAGAACAGTGCGAACACCGGGACGGCCAGGCCGGCCGAGAACGGGCGGACCAGGTGCTCGATGTGCTCGCCGGGGGAGTGCTGCTCGTCGCCCTCCCGGTGACAGCGCAGCATCAGGCCCATCGCGACGCCCGCCACCGTGGCGTGGATGCCGCTCTCGTGCATCAGCGCCCAGTTCACGACGGCCAGCGGCACGAAGAGGTACCAGCCGTGGACGCCGTGCCGGTGCAGGAACCAGAACAGCACCAGCCCGGCGAAGGCGAGGCCGAGCGCCCAGAACTTGATGCCGTGGCTGTAGAAGATCGCGATGATCAGGATCGCGATCAGGTCGTCGACGACCGCCAGGGTGAGCAGGAAGGCGCGCAGCGCGGACGGCAGGTGGCTGCCGACCACGGCCAGCACGCCGAGCGCGAAGGCGATGTCGGTGGCGGTCGGGATCGCCCAGCCGCCGGGGTGCCCGCCGGGGCCGGAGTTCACCAGGGCGAAGAGGATCGCGGGCAGCGCCACCCCGCAGACGGCGGCGACCACGGGCAGCAGCGCGGCACTGGGCGTGCGCAGCTCCCCCGCGACGAACTCGCGCTTGAGCTCGATCCCGGCGACGAAGAAGAAGATCGTCAGCAGGCCGTCCTTGGCCCAGGTGGCCAGGGAGAGGTCGAGGTGGAGCGGGGCGGAGGGGCCGACGGTGTAGTCGAGCACGCTCTGGTAGGCCTGCGGCCAGACGTTGGCCCAGATCAGCGCGATGACGGCGGCGCCCAGCAGCAGCATGCCGCCGACGGTCTCGGTGCGCAGGGCGTCGGTGATGAAGGTGCGCTCGGGCAGTGACAGCCGGCCGAGGAACTGCCGGCGGCGGTTCGTCGGCTCGTGGACGGGCGGCTGGTCGGTCACGGGGACCTCCTGGGGCTGGGAGCGGCAACGGATGCACGGGTGGTGCAGTTGCCGACCAGACTTCCCGGCGCGCCCTGTGACGCCCGCGACTCCCGTCAGGGATCTTGATGCGTCCTTAATAGTCTAGCGGGACGTTTGGGTGACATCCGGATTGTCCTATCCAAGGACTTAAGCCCTACGGGCCGGTTCTGCACTCCGGAGGAGCAGCGACCCGGCACCCGAACGGCCGCTCTGTATCCGAACGGGTGCGGAAGCGGCGGTTGACGGAACGACCGACGAGACGACCGACGAGACGACCGACGAGACGGCTGTCGTACGGCTGACGAAACGGATGGCGAAACGGCTGTGCCCCGGACGGTGATCACCGTCCGGGGCACAGCCGTTGTCTCAGTGGGCCAGCCGTCGCGGACCCGGAGGGTCAGCGGCCGCCGGCCCGGTGGGCTCAGCCGTTGCCGTTGCCGTTGCCGTTGTCCGAGGACGGCAGCTGGGCCTGGATCTGGCTCATCACCGTGCTGTCGGCCAGGGTGGTGGTGTCACCGACCTCGCGGCCCTCGGCGATGTCGCGCAGCAGGCGGCGCATGATCTTGCCGGAGCGGGTCTTCGGCAGCTCGCCGACCACCTTGATCTGCTTCGGCTTGGCGATCGGGCCGAGCGTGCGGCCGACGTGGGCCCGCAGCTCCTCGACCAGCTCGGGGCTCTCGGTGGCACCGCCGCGCAGGATCACGAAGGCGACGATGGCCTGGCCGGTGGTGGCGTCGGTCGCGCCGACCACGGCGGACTCGGCCACGGACGGGTGGCCGACCAGGGCCGACTCGACCTCGGTGGTCGAGATGTTGTGGCCCGAGACGAGCATGACGTCGTCCACCCGGCCGAGCAGCCAGATGTCCCCGTCCTCGTCCTTCTTGGCGCCGTCACCGGCGAAGTAGCGGCCCTCGAAGCGCGACCAGTAGGTGTCGATGTAGCGCTGGTCGTCGCCCCAGATGGTGCGCAGCATGGACGGCCACGGCTCGGTGAGCACCAGGTAGCCACCGGAGCCGTTCGGCACCTCGGCGGCGTTGTCGTCCACCACGGTGGCCGCGATGCCCGGCAGGGCGCGCTGGGCCGAGCCCGGCTTGGTCTCGGTGACGCCCGGCAGCGGGCTGATCATGATGGCGCCCGTCTCGGTCTGCCACCAGGTGTCCACGATCGGACACGTGCCGCCGCCGATGTGCTCCCGGTACCAGATCCAGGCCTCGGGGTTGATCGGCTCGCCGACGCTGCCCAGCACCCGCAGCGAGGACAGGTCGAACTTCGCCGGGATGTCGTCGCCCCACTTCATGAAGGTGCGGATCGCGGTCGGCGCGGTGTAGAGGATGGTCACGCCGTACTTCTGGACGATCTCCCAGAACCGGCCCTGGTGCGGGGTGTCCGGGGTGCCCTCGTAGATGACCTGGGTGGCGCCGTTGGAGAGCGGCCCGTAGACGATGTACGAGTGGCCGGTGACCCAGCCGATGTCGGCGGTGCACCAGTAGACGTCGGTCTCCGGCTTGAGGTCGAAGACCGCGTGGTGGGTGTAGCTGGCCTGGGTGAGGTAGCCGCCCGAGGTGTGCAGGATGCCCTTGGGCTTACCGGTGGTGCCCGAGGTGTAGAGGATGAACAGCGGGTGCTCGGCGTCGTGCGCCTCGGGGGTGTGCTCGGTGGACTGGCGCGCGGTGATCTCGTGCCACCAGACGTCGCGGCCCTCGGTCCACGGGATGTCCTGCCCGGTGCGGCGGACCACCAGGACGTGCTCGACGCCGTCGACCTTGGTGAGCGCCTCGTCGATGGCCGGCTTGAGGGCGGAGGGCTTGCCGCGCCGGTAGCCGCCGTCGGCGGTGATGACGAGCTTGGCCTCGGCGTCCTGGATGCGGGAGGCGACGGCGTCGGAGGAGAAGCCGCCGAAGACCACCGAGTGGGTGGCGCCGATCCGGGCACAGGCGAGCATCGCGACGACCGCCTCGGCGATCATCGGCAGGTAGACGGCGACCCGGTCGCCCTTGCGGACGCCGAGCTCCAGCAGCGCGTTCGCGGCCTGCGAGACCTCGTCCTTGAGCTGGGCGTACGTGATCGAACGGCCGTCGCCGGGCTCGCCCTCGAAGTGGATGGCGACCCGGTCGCCCAGGCCGTTCTCCACGTGGCGGTCGACGCAGTTGTACGCGACATTGAGCTTGCCGTCGGCGAACCACTTGGCGAAGGGAGGGTTGGACCAGTCGAGGGTCTCGGTCGGCTCGACGGCCCAGGTGAGGCGACGGGCCTGCTCGGCCCAGAAGCCCAGACGGTCCTCGGAGGCCTGCGCGTACGCGGCCACGGTGACGTTGGCGGCGGCGGCGAGCTCTGCCGGAGGGGCGAAGCGCCGCTCCTCCTTGAGCAGGTTGGCCAGGCTCTCGTTGCTCAACGCGCACTCCTCATCGAGTCATGATCGGGGGCGATCCCGTGCGTGGGGATTGTCCCGTGTGTCCCAGCGCACAGCTCACCAGGCGAACGGGGCAGTTGACAAGAGGCTCCTGTGAATTGGTGTAGACCTTTGACCGACGGCCGGGCGGCGGCCGACCGGCGACCGGCCGGCCTCGCGTCCGGTCCGCCGCGGAGGACCGGACGGCCGTTCGGGGGTGGGTGGGCCCGTGCCCCGGCCCGCCCGGCGGGGACACGGACCCGGCTCTCAGGCGGCCAGCCGGGGGCCCTCCTCGCCGCCCTCGACCGGAACCCGATCATCCTCCCTCACCCGTTCGGCCGATGCTGTGTTCGGCCGGACATCGGGGCCGGTTCCGATGGGGGCCTCGGTGTGGTGTTCGATTCCGTTCGCGTCCTTCCCGGTGCGGGCCTCGACCGGGCTGAACGTCCCGGCTGCCCGGTCGAGGACGTAGGCCTGGGCCGTCGCGAAGTCGAAGTACATCCCGACCAGCCGCAGGGTGCCCTCCTCGACCCGGCGCTCCACCGCCGGGTTGGCCAGCAACTGGTCCAGCTGCTGGACCACGTTGGTGATGCAGAGCTGCTCCACGACGTCCACCGCGGGCCGGGCGGCGAACTCCGCCGGGACCCGTCGGAGCCGGTCCAGCGAGCCGCGGCCGTTGCGCAGCCAGCGGGTCAGCGGGGTGGGCGGCCCGGGGCGCTCGTGCACGCCGTCCAGCAGGGCCTGCATCGCTCCGCAGCCGGAGTGGCCGCAGACCGTGATCGAGCGCACCTCCAGCACCTCGACCGCGTACTGCACCGCGGCGGCCACCGAGTCGTCCGCCGCGCCGGGTTCGTGCGGGGCCGGCACCAGGTTGCCCACGTTCCGCACGGTGAACAGGTCCCCCGGACCGCTGTTGGTGATCATGCTGGTGACCATCCGGGAGTCCGCGCAGGTCAGGAAGAGCTGGGAGGGCGTCTGCCCCTCGCGCGCCAGCCGGGCGAGTTCCGGCCGGACCAGCGGGGCGGTGTGCAGCTGGAACACCCGGACGCCGTCCAGCAGTCGGCCGTGCGGGTCCTCCTGCTGCTCGATGCAGTGGTGGCCGACCCAGGGCGTCCAGGCCCGGCAGCGGTGCGGGCCCGGTGAACTGCCCGCACGCACGGTGCCGTCCGGGTCGAGCACCTCGTCGTCCTGGCGGCGCGTCACCATCGAGACCAGGCCGCCCGCCTCCTGGTGCCCGGCCCGCCAGGTGTGCAGCGTCTCGTACGCGGCGTGGTCCAGGAAGGAGCCGTCGTGGACCACGGTGACCTCGGCCCCGGCCGGGATGCCGGCCAGTGCCCGACCGAGCCGGGGCACGGTGGTGAAGGTGAGCGGGCCGTGCGTCCGGACGGTGACCGCGCCCCCGGGGCCGGTCTCCACGTCCACGTAGGCGCGGGTCAGCCGGTAGAGGGCGAGCAGGACGGCGGTGCCGGCGCCGATCGCGACGCCCCACAGCACGCCGGCGGCCACCACACCGAGCACGGTGATCAGGTAGACCGGGAACTCGCGGTGCCGGTGCACCTTGCGGATGTGCGCGAAGCTCACCATCTGCAGCCCGACCACCAGCACCAGCGCGGCGAGCGCGGCCAGGGGGATCCGGCGCAGTCCGCCGGTCAGCGCCAGCGCGGCGGCCAGCACCCAGACGCCGTGCAGCACCGAGGCCCACCTGGTCTGGCCGCCGGCCCGCACGTTGGCGGTGCTGCGCACCGCGCCCCCGGCGACCGGCAGCCCGCCGGCCAGTCCGCTCACCAGGTTGGCGAGGCCCTGCCCGCGCAGTTCGCGGTCGAGGTCGCCGGTGCGGCGGGACATCCGGTCGGTCGCGACGGCGGACAGCAGCGACTCCACGCTGGCCACGGCGGTGACGGTGAGGACGGCGGCGAGCAGCCCGAGGACCGGGCCGTGCGGCAGCGCGGGCAGGAGTGCCTGCGGCCGCCAGGCGGGCAGCTCGATGTGGGCGAGCCGCAGGTCCAGGGCGAACACGAGGGCGGTGGCCAGTGCGACCCCGGCCAGTGGGCCGGGGACCCTGGCCAGCCGGGCGCCGAACTCGCCCGCTCGGCCGGGCAGTCGGCCGAGCCGGGGCCAGCCGACCAGGACGGCCACGGTCACCGCGCCGGCCAGCAGCGCGGGTGGGTGCGGGCCGGCCAACTGGCCGGGAAGGGCCAGGATGTCGGCGATCGCGGAGCTCTGCGGCGAGCCGCCGAGGACGACGTGCAACTGCGCGATGGCGATGGTGATCCCGACCCCCGCCAGCATGCCGTGCACGATCGCGGGCGAGACGGCGAGCGCGGTCCGGGCCACCCGGCGTGCGCCGAGCAGAAGTTGGAGCAGTCCGGCCGCGACGGTGATGGCGCAGGTGGCCCGCCAGCCGTACTGGGCGATCAGTCCGGCGGTGATCACCGTCAGCGCCGCCGAGGGGCCACTGACCTGGAGCGGTGTGCCGCCGAACAGCCCGACCACGATGCCGCCCACGGCCGCGGCGGCCAGGCCGGCGGTGAGCGGGGCGCCGGTGGCGAGCGCGATGCCGAGGGAGAACGGCACGGCGATCAGAAAGACCACGAGGGACGCGGAGAGGTCCTGGGCCCACCGGATGCGGGGGCCCGCGCCCGGCGGCGCGTGGTCGGTGGTGTCGGAGGCGATGGGGGCACTGGAGATGTCGAGGGTCATTGTCTTCCCGTCTGTCCGGGGGAGCGAACGCAGTCAGGTCCGGCGGTGAATCCGGGGTGGGGCTCCGGGGCGGATCGGCTGTCGTGGGCGCGACGGTGTGGCGGGATGGCGTGGGCGCGGCGGGGGAGTGCGGGTGTCACCGGCCGGCGTTGACCATCAGGCCCGCCAGGGCTTCGGGCGAGGTGCGGGACGTCTCACCGGGGGCCACCGGGCGAACCATCAAGACTCGGTAAACCGAGGGTAATGAAAGCTTTGCACAGCGTGGTTCCGGGAGGGAAGCGGAAAACCCCCTGATTCACCCCAATGGGTGGTGGCCTAACGGTCGGGAATCTGCTGGTCGCAGCGGTCGTGGCTCCCGTCCGCCGGGGTCGGCTCCGGAGCCGGGCGCGGCGAACGGGCCGCGACCTCCCGGAGCGGGGGAGGTCGCGGCCCGTTCGGCGGCGGTGGTGGGGGTCAGGCGCGGGCGCCCGCCGGGGCGGTGCGCGTGTCGCCGTCCGCGAACCCGCCCAGGACGAAGTCCTCGTCCACCTGGGTCGCGAGGTCGATGCCGACCTTGGAGTTGGCCCAACTCTCCGCGTTGCGGCGGTGGAAGAGCACCGCCTGCTCGGTGTAGCGGCGCGCGTCCCGCCGCCCGTACGCCGCGTCGGCCTCGATCCGCAGCTCCTCCAGCACGGCCCGGTCGGCCGTCTCCAGGGACTTCAGCGGCGGTTCGGCGCCCTGCTCCAGGCGGCGCACCCAGTCCGACTGCCGGAAGGTGGTGAGCAGGTCGTCGCCGACCTCGCGGCGCAGGAAGGCCAGGTCGTCCGGCCCCTGCACCTTGTTGCCGACCACCCGCAGCCGCACGCCGAAGTCGCGGGCGTAGTCCTTGTACTGGCGGTAGACGGAGACGCCCTTGCGGGTCGGTTCGGCGACCAGGAAGGTCAGGTCGAAGCGGGTGAACAGGCCGGAGGCGAAGGAGTCCGAGCCCGCGGTCATGTCGGTCACCAGGTACTCGCCCGGGCCGTCCAGCAGGTGGTTGAGCAGCAGCTCCACCGCGCCGACCTTGGAGTGGTAGCAGGCCACCCCGAGGTCCTCCTCGGTGAACGCGCCGGTCGCCAGCAGCCGGACCGAGCCCTCGTCCAGCGCGATCGGGCGGGCGCAGGCGGCGTAGACCGGGTTCTCCTCGACGATCCGCAGCAGTCGCGAACCGCGGCCGGGCGGCGTGGTTTTGATCATCTCGTCGGAGGAGTGGATGAGCGGGTTGCTGCCGCGCAGGTACTCCTTGATCTCCGGCAGGTGCCCGCCCAGTGAGGGCAGGGCTGCGGCCTGATCGTCCGTCAGGCCCAGCGCGGGGCCCAGGTGCTGGTTGATGTCGGCGTCCACGGCGACGACCGGCCGGCCCAGGGCTGCCAGGTGGCGGATGAACAGCGCGGACAGCGTGGTCTTCCCGCTGCCGCCCTTGCCGACGAAGGCGATCTTCATCTGGGGACTCCGGCTCTCGCTCAGGGCCCTCGCTGCGGGCCGTCCGCCCAGGGGCCGCGCGACGCGCTCCCTAGTTGGAAATCGTTATCGTCTCCGATAGTGGCCATGCTAGCCGGGGTTTGGGTGTCGCCGGGGGCGGGAAGTGAGGATTGCCTCTAACGGGTGATGCGGGGTTGCTGTTCCGGGAGGGGCGGCCCGTTCATTACTCTCGGGTAGGTGAGCACTGGAACTGATCCCCTCGCCCCGCTGGCCCAGCTCCCCGGGGTGCCCGACGCGGTCGCCGAGGTGCGCAAGGCCGTCGACCGGCTCTACGGCCACCGGGTGATGCGCCGCCGCGCGGCCGAGGTCACCTCCGAGTCCGCGCTGCGCGGCGCCCGCGCGTCGGCGGCCCTGGCCGGGGCCGACTGGCCGCTGGAGGAGGTCCGCCGCCGCAGCGACTTCGGCGCGGACCCCGAGGCCCGGACGGTCGGCGCGGCCCTGCGGATCGCCGCCGAGGCCGGCCAGCTGCTCAGCATCTGGCGGCACTCGCCGCTCCAGGTGCTGGCCCGGCTGCACCTGCTCGCGGTCGGCGACGGCGATCCGGCCGCCGGTCGCCCGCGGCGGGCCGGGGAGGGCGCGGAGCTGCTGTTCCCGCAGGAGCTGGAGCCGGTGGAGAGCGTCGAGGTCGAGGCCGTCGACGGGCCGCCGCCCGTGCTGCCGCCCGCTCCGGGTGCGGAGGAGGTCGCGGCCCGGCTCGACCAGCTCTCCCGGCTGCTGGTGGCGCGCGCGGAGGGCCAGGGCGTGGGCACGCCGGCCCTCGTCGTGGCCTCGGTGGTGCACGGCGAACTGCTCGCGCTGCGGCCGTTCGGCGCCCACAACGGCGTGATCGCGCGGGCCGCCCAGCGGATCGTGCTGATCGCCGAGGGGCTCGACCCGAAGTCGATCTGCCCGGCCGAGGTCGGCCTGGCCGAGCTGGGCACCGCCGCCCACCGCCGAGCCCTGGCCGGCTACCTGGCGGGAACCCCCGAGGGGATGGCGGCCTGGATCGCGTACAGCGGTCGGGCGCTGCGGCTCGGGGTGCGGGAGAGCACGGCGGTCTGCGAGGCGATGCAGCGCGGGATGGTCTGAGCGCCCCGCTCGGGACGGCGCGCGCGCCCCGAGAGGGGGCGCGCGGAGACGAGGATGCGGCGGCACCTGCTCCTGCCGGGTGCCGCCGCTGGTGCAGATACCGGGTGACCATGCATGCACCGGAAGTGCCGATCAGACGGGGATCCTGCCCGTTCGTCTGGTCCGGCGGCCCGACAGCGGGTCGGCTGCATGTGGGTGCCCGGATATCTGTACGTGCGGTCCGTGGGGCCTGAACTGCGTTGTCGGTTTGACCTCTTAAGGTCCTGACCGGGTCTCGCGGGCCGTGCTTCATTTGTATCGCGTTTCGGGGGAAAGGGGAACCCGAAAAGAGAAGTCTGTCCCGATTGACCGTTTTGTCCAAGGACTGCCGGGCCGCCCGCCTCAGGCGAGGGGGCGCCTCCGGCGGGCCAGGTACCAGATCACCCCGGCGGTCACCACGGCCGTCCCGACCGCCACCGCGGTCAGCACCGAGCCGCTCGGGGCCGAGAACTCGGGCAGTCGGCGCCGCAGTTCCACCGGCTTGTCGAAGACCAGCACCGGCCACTCCCGGGCCTGCGCCTCCTTCCGCAGCGCGCGGTCCGGGTTGACCGCCGACGGGTGGCCGACCGCCTCCAGCAGCGGCAGGTCGGTGGAGGAGTCGCTGTAGGCGTAGGAGGCGGCCAGGTCGTAGCCCTCGGTCGCGGCCAACTCCCGAATGGCGGCGGCCTTGTTCTCGGCGTAGGCGTAGTACTCGATCTCGCCGGTGTAGCAGCCGTCCTCGACCTGGAGCCGGGTGGCGATCACGTGGTCCGCGCCGAGCAGCCGGCCGATCGGCTCGACCACCTCGGAGCCGGAGCTGCTGACGATCACCACGTCCCGGCCGGCCGCGTGGTGCTGCTCGATCAGCGAGGCCGCCTCGTCGTAGATGATCGGGTCGATCAGGTTGTGCAGGGTCTCGGCGACGATCTCGCGGACCTGCTGGACGTTCCAGCCCCGGGTGAGCGCGGAGAGGTACTGGCGCATCTTCTCCATCTGGTCGTGGTCCGCGCCGCCGACCAGGAAGACGAACTGGGCGTACGCGCTGCGCAGTACGGCCCGACGGTTGATCAGTCCGCCCTGGTAGAAGGGGCGGCTGAAGGCCAGTGCGCTCGACTTGGCGATGATGGTCTTGTCGAGGTCGAAGAAGGCCGCGGTGCGCAGCCCGCCGGGTCGGGGGCGAACGGGCGGGCGGAGCTCTTCGGGTCCGGTGGCGTCGCCCTGGGACTCGTCGGCGTAGTCGTCGGCGTTCTCGGTGGTGTCCACGGGAACCGAGGATAGAGGGAGCCGCAAAAGACCCCGCCATTCGGCGTACTCGCGGGCGTGCGGGTTTGTGTTTCTGGCCGCTCGGGTACACCATGGAAGTCACGGATCGTTCGCGACCGTGCTAACCCGGTCCGGCTCCTCCCCCCCGAGCCGGGCTGTGGATAGACGACCCCCGCTCTCCCCCCCGGCGGGGGTCGTCGCACGTCCGGGGCCATTTTCAGGGCTTGAACGCCCCTCGCCGCGGGTGCGCCGCCGTCGTGTCGACGGCTTACAGGGGGTGTCGCCACTCCGGCCCGTCGATCGACTTTCGTCACTCTGTGTCGCCATTTGCTCATGCCCGTCGAGGATCGAACGGCTGGTTCCGATCGGTGGTGCGAGCCCGTTCGGAAGCCGTTCGGAAGCGGTGTCCGGAAGGCGGCGGGCGGAGGTCGGGAGAACGGCTGAACGGGACGGGGCGGGTCGCCGGTTCATCTCGGTGACCCCCTTTCGTCAATTCTTCGCCGAATAGCCCCCCGCCCGGGTGAACGTTTTCCTCCACAGCACACGAGTTATCCACAGGCAATCGGAACCCGGATGACGAAATCCGGATCTCCCCCCACCATGATGACCGGCGGCGGTCGCCGGGCAGGGCCTCACCCCCTTCCTCCCTCAGAGGCCTGTCGGGCGGCCGTCCGCCGGAACCGTCCGACGTGCGCCGTCGGCCACCCCGGTGGCCGGCGGCGCGGAGGGGAGCAACCATGTCGACGCCGATCGCCGACCACATCACCGCCGAGGGCCCCGCGGTCGCCGGGCCGCTCGTCGTCACCGAGGACGAGGGCCTGGCCGAGCACCTGCTGCGGATCTGCGCGGCGGCGGGCACCGAGCCGAGGCTGGTCCGGGGCGCGCCGCCGACGCGGGACCTCTGGGAAGGGGCCTCGCTGGTCCTGGTCGGGGACGACCAGGCCGTCCGCTGCTCCGGGCTGGGGCGGCGCGGCGGAGTGCTGCTGCTCGGGCTGGACCTGGACGACCCCGGGGTGTGGGTCAGAGCCGTCCAACTCGGGGCCGAGCACGTGCTGTTCCTGCCCGACGCCGAGGCCTGGCTGCTCGACCGGATCGCCGACGCGGCCGAGGGCGTCGGCTGCCCGGCGGTCACCGTCGCGGTGCTCGGCGGGTCCGGCGGGGCCGGGGCCTCGACCCTGGCCTGCGCGCTGGCGGTCACGGCCGCGCGGGCGGGCCGGCGAACGATGCTCCTGGACGGCGATCCGCTGGGCGGGGGCCTCGACATCCTGCTCGGCGGCGAGCGGGTCAGCGGGCTGCGCTGGCCCGATCTGGCCGGCTCCCGCGGGCGGGTCAGCGGGGCCGAGCTGGCCCGGGCGCTGCCCGCGCTCAAACGGCTCTCCGCGCTGTCCTGCCTGTCCTGGGACCGCGGCGACACCCTGACGGTGCCGCCGGAGGCCATGCGCAGCGTGCTGGCCGCCTCCAGACGGCGCGGCGGGCTGGTGGTGGTCGACGTGCCCCGGCACCTCGACGCGGCCGCCGGGCAGGCGCTGGAGCAGTCCGACCTGGCGCTCCTGGTGGTGTCGGCCGAGCTGCGCGCGGTGGCCGCCGCCGACCGGGTCGCGGCGGCGGCCCGGATGCGGCTCGGGGACGTCCGGGCCGTGGTGCGGCCGGTGCGGGCCGGCGGGCTCCCGGCCCGGCAGATCGTCCGCGGGCTGCGCTTGCCGCTGGCGGGGGAGCTGGAGCCGGAGCCGGGCCTGGCCCAGGACGTCGTGAAGGGCGTCCCGCCCGGAAGCCGGGAGGGCGGCCCGCTCGCGCGCTTCTGCGCGAGCTTCCTGACCGAGGTGCTGCCGCCGGTGCCGGTGGCCGGAGGAGGTGTGTACTGATGGTCCGTCTGCGCAGAACGGTCCTTCGGAGCGGATCGCCCGGTCCGGGCGGCGGTGCGCGGGAGCACCGGCCGCTGCGGAGCGTGCCGCCGCCCGGCGGGCCGCCGGAGCCCGGGCACGGGCCCTGTCCGTACGGTCGTACGGCCCGCGAGCAGCGGGCGGCGGCCCTGGTGGACGCGGTCCGGCTGCGGCTGGCCGAGTCGGGGGCCGCCCCGACGGCAGGCTCGGTCGCGGCCGCGCTGCGGGCCACCCGCCCGCCGCTCGGCGGGGACGAGGTCCTGGACACCGTGCGCTCGCTGCGCGCCGAACTGGTGGGTGCGGGCCCGCTGGACCGGCTGCTGGCGGCGCCCGACGTCACGGACGTCCTGGTGAACGGTCCGGACGAGGTGTGGGTCGACCGTGGCGGCGGCCTGCAGCGAACCACCGGAGTCCGTTTCGCCGACGCCGAGGCGGTGCGGCGGCTGGCCCACCGGCTGGCCACGGCGGCCGGCCGGCGGCTGGACGACGCCCGCCCGTGGGTGGACGCCCGGCTGCCGGACGGGACCCGGCTGCACGCCGTACTGCCGCCGATCGCGGCCGGCTGCACGCACATCTCGCTGCGGGTCTGCCGCCCCCGGCCCTTCACGCTCGACGAGCTGGTGGCGGGCGGGTCGCTGCCACCGGAGGGTGCGGAGCTGCTCGCGGGCATCGTGCGGGCCCGGCTGTCGCTGCTCGTCTCCGGCGGGACGGGCTCGGGGAAGACCACGCTCCTGTCGGCCCTGCTCGGTCTGGTCGGGCCGGACGAGCGGATCGTGCTCGCCGAGGACTCCGCCGAGCTGCAACCGGCCCACCCGCACGTGGTCCGGTTGCAGAGCCGGCCGCCAAATCAGGAGGGGCTGGGCGAGTTCACCCTGCGGGACCTCGTCCGCCAGGCGCTGCGGATGCGTCCGGACCGGTTGGTGATCGGCGAGGTCCGCGGGCCCGAGGTGTCGGACCTGCTGGCCGCGCTGAACACGGGGCACGAAGGCGGCTGCGGCACGGTCCACGCCAACACGGCGGCGGACGTGCCGGTCCGGCTGGAGGCCCTGGGCGCGCTCGCGGGCCTCGACCGGACGGCGCTGCACGGCCAACTGCGGGCCGCGCTCGACGTGGTGGTGCACCTGGTCCGCGATCCGGGCTCGGGACGGCGCCGGGTGGCGGAGATCCACACGCTGGCCGGGGCCGGTGCCGGGTCGGCCGTGACCACACCCGCGGTGGCCTTCCCGGCGTCCGGTGGCCTGAGCCCCGGTGCGGGGTGGGAGCGGCTGGTCGGGCTGCTGGCGGCGCGCGGGGTGTCGCTCGGGCGGGGGCGCCCGTGATCGCGGTGACGGTGACCGGGCCGGTGGGCGCGGACGTGCGGGTGGTGGAAGTCGCCTTCGCCCTGTTGGTGGGCGGGTGCGCCGTGGGAGCTCTGGTGCTGCTCGGCGGCGCGGGCCGGAAAGACCGAGGTCAACGGAGGTGGGTTAAGTGACGCAGAGTCAGCTCGCGTTCTACTGGGCGCTGGCGTTGTTCCTGGTGGCCGTCGCCGCGTGGCGTGCGGTGCAGGAGCAGTTGCCGGGCGGGCAGCGCTCCAGGCTGGTGCTGGCGGGCAGCGGGCCTCCGGTGCGGGGGCCCGGCCCGGAGATCGAGGTGCGGTCCTGGGCCAGGGGGCTGCTGCCGGGCTTCCTGGTTCCCGAACTGCTGCTCCTTCCACTGGGGTTGGCCGCTGGGCAGGCCGCCGCCTCACCGGTGCCGGTGCTCGCGGCCGCGCTGGCCGTCCTGCCGCTGCGCAGGTGGCGGCTGCGGCGACGCCTGGCGGTGGAGGCCCGGCACCGGGCCGCGGCCGTGGTGGAGCTCTGCGCGGGCCTGGCAGGGGAGTTGCGCGGTGGTGCGACGCCGGAGCAGGCGCTGCACCTGGTCACCGCGCGGCTCGCCGCCGACCCGGAGGGGCTGCGCAGACTCGGTGAGGAGCCGGTGGCCCGACTGGTGGCGGGCCGTTACGGCGGGGACGTACCCGCCGCGCTGCACCTGCTGGCCGAACTTCCGGGCGGCAGTGGGGCCGCGGCCGTCGCGGCCTGCTGGCAGGTGGCCGAGGGCAGCGGATCGGGGTCGGCCGATGCGCTGGACCGGGTCGCGGAGGCGCTGCGCGGCGAGCGGGCGCTCGCGGAGGAGATCGCCGGGGAACTGGCAGGACCGCGCGCGACGATCGCCGTCCTGGCCGCGCTGCCGGGCGTCGGGCTGCTCCTCGGCGCGGCGCTCGGGGCGCACCCGCTGGAGGTTCTGCTGCACACCCCGGCTGGGCTGGGCTGCCTCGTGGCGGGGGCGGTCCTGGAGGGGCTGGGCGTGCTCTGGACGGCACGCATCGTCCGGGCGGCGGCCCACGGCGCGCTGGAGGCGCCGGCTGGGCGGGGTGGGCGGTGTGCGGCCTCAGGTCGTGCGGGGCCCGCTCTTCGGCCGGGCGAGCGGAACCGCGGGCTGTCGCGGGTGCGCGCACGGGCGCTCGGAGTGGAAGCGGGGGCGAGGTGATGCGGGGCATCGAGTGGGCGGCTTTCGCCCTCACGGCAGGCGTGGTTGCTGCGGGGTGGGCGTCGGTGCGCGGCCGGGTGAGACGCCGACGGGTACTCGTCCGGGCCCGGGGTGGAGAGGGGATCGGAAGGCGAACCAGGGCTGCTGCCTTAGTGGTTGAGCGTCGCCGACGGCTGTTGGTGGCGGGCGTCGCCGGGATCACGGCGGCGGTGCTGCTCGGTGGCGGCCCCGAGCTGGCCGTCGGGGTGCTGCTCGCGGTGGGTGTCCATCGCTGGTCGGTCCGGGTGCGCTCGCCGGCCGACCGCAGGGCGGCCCGCGAGGAGGAGCTGCTGACCAGGCAACTCCCGCTGGGCGCCGAGCTGTTGGCGGCCTGCCTCGGCTCGGCGGCGCTCCCCTCGGAGGCCGTGTCGGCGGTGGGTCGAAGTGTGGGGGCGCCGCTGGGGCCCCGGCTGGCGGCGATCGGGGCCGAACTGGCCCTGGGTGCACCGCCGGAGCTGTGCTGGCACCGCCTGGGCGAGCAGCACCCGTCGCTGGCGCCGCTGGCCCGCTGTCTGGAGCGCAGCAGCCTCGGTGGCGTCCCCGCCGCCGGCCCGCTGGTCGGGTTGGCGCAGGGGCAGCGCACGGCGGCTGCCCGCGCGGCCCACGCCCGGGTCCGCCGGGCCGCGGTGCTCGCCACCGCGCCGCTGGGGCTCTGCTTCCTCCCGGCCTTCGTCCTGACCGGCGTGGTGCCGGTGGTCGTCGGCCTCACCAGCCGCTTCGCCGAGGCGATGTGAAGGAGCGTCGGCCGCACGAGCAGCCGTCGTACGTCGAGTGACAGGAGAGTTCCATGACCGCAGTGATCGCGATTCGGCCCGGTGCCGGGCGTCCGCTCCGCCCGTTGGCCGAGGAGTGGCAGCGGAGGAGCCACCGGTCGGCCCGTCGGGTGCGCTGGGCAGCCCGCCGGGTCCGCCGGGTGGCGCGACTCCGAGGCCGCTCGGACGCCGGGATGACCACGGCCGAGTACGCCGTCGGGACGCTGGGCGCGTGCGCCCTCGCGGCCGGGCTGTACAAGGTGGTGACCAGCGACGCCATCACCGGTGCGCTGACCGACATGCTGGTACGGGCGCTCCATGCGACCTGAGGCCGGCTGCCGAACTCCCGCCGGTGGGCCGCCTTCGGCCGGTGGACCCCTGGGGGCGGGCGCGCCCCGTGGGGCTGCCTCCGGTCGTCGGCGGCCCCCGGCCGGGCGGTCGGGAGAAGGTTCTGTCCCCGTCTCGCGAGGCACGCGCCCCGGCGTCGCTCCGCCCGTGCTCCGGGCGGGCGGCAGGGGCCTGAGGACGGGCCCGGGCCGGGCGTGGTCGCTGCGCCCGGGGCGACGCGGCGATGCGGGCTTCGTGACGGCGGAGACGGCGGTGGCACTGCCGGCGCTCCTCCTGCTCGCGGCGATGCTGATCTGGGGCGTGCTCGCGGCGGCCGCGCAGATCCGCTGTGTGGACGCCGCCCGGGTCGGCGCCAGGGCGGCCGCTCGCGGGGAGGCGGACGCCGCCGGGCTCGCCCGCGCGGCGGCCCCGCCGGGCGCACAGGTCCGGGTCGCCGTGGCGGCCGACACGGTCCGGGTCGACGTGGAGGCGCCGTGCGCTGGGCCGGGCAGGCTCGGCGGGCTGCTCGCCGTCCGGCTCACTGCGGCGGCCGTGGCGGCGCGGGAGGACGTCCTGGTGGCGGGCGCGGAGGCAGGTGGTGGCCCGTGGCCGTCCTGACCGGGCTGCGGGAGGCGGCGGAGCGGCTGGCACGCGCCCGTGCGGCCCGAGCGGTCGCGGTGGGCGGCCGGGGGCCGGACGCCGGCTCGGCGACGGTCTGGCTGCTCGCCCTGGCGATGCTGGGCACGGCGGTGTTCGCCGGGACGATCGCGGTCGGCTCGGTGGTGGCCGCTCGGCACCGGGCCGAGTCGGCGGCCGACCTCGCGGCCCTCGCCGCGGCGGACCGACTGCTGCTGGACCGGGACGGCGGCTGCGCCCGGGCCGCCGGGATCGCCGCCGTCCAGGGCGCCGGGCTGGTGTCCTGTGCGGTCGACCGGTCGGCGGACGCCGTCGAGGTGGTGGCCGAGGTGGAGGTCCGCGGGCTCCCGGCCCGACTGCCGGTCGGCCCGGCGCGGGCGAGGGCTCGGGCCGGGCCGGTACGGGCCCCGGTCACCGGCCCCGAGGACGCGCCGGAGGGCGGGCCGGGCGGGGCTCCGGGCGGAGCCCCCAGCGCGGCTGCGGGGGCGGCCTCATGAACCGGCCGGTGCGCCACCGTCCGGTCCCGGGACCGCTTCCGGTCCGTCTGCCTCCGGCCCGTCCGGCCCGTCGTCCGGTGCCTCCGTGGCTTCGGGTGCCCCGGCCAGCAGGACGTCCAGAAGCCGGACGGCGGCGGCCTTGTCCAGCGGGTCGTTCCCGTTGCCGCACTTGGGCGACTGGACGCAGGACGGGCAGCCGCGCTCGCACTCGCAGGAGGCGATCGCCGTCCGGGTGGCCGTCAGCCACTGGACCGCCCGCTGGAAGCCGCGTTCGGCGAAGCCGGCCCCACCGGGGTGGCCGTCGTAGACGAACACGGTCGGCAGGCCGGTGTCCGGATGCAGCGGCACGGAGACGCCGCCGATGTCCCACCGGTCGCAGGTGGCGAACAGCGGCAGCAGCCCGATCGAGGCGTGCTCGGCGGCGTGGGCGGCGCCGGGCAGCTGGTCGGGCGGGATGTCCGCGTCGAGCAGCTGGTCCTCGGTGACGGTCCACCAGACCGCCCGGGTGCGCAGTGTGCGGGGCGGCAGGTCGAGCTTGGTCTCGCCCATGATCTCCCCGGTGGAGATCCGCTTGCGGAGGTAGCCGACCACCTGGTTGACCACCTCCACCGAGCCGAAGCTGAGCCGGCCCTCGCCCCAGTCCACGGTGGTGTCGGTGTCGAGGACGGAGATGGAGGTGATGTCGCGGGCGGCCGTGGTGTACGGCGGGTCGGCCGGTTCGACCAGGGCGACGGAGTTCTCCAGGTCGAACTCCCGGACCAGGTAGGTGCGGCCTTGGTGCAGGTGGACGGCGCCGGTGTGGACGGTGGTGTGCGCGGCCGCGGCGTCCACCGTGCCGAGCAGCCGGCCGGTGTCGGCCTCGACGATCTGCACCGGGCTGCCGCCGCTGCCGCGCAGGTCCACCGCGTCGGCCGCGCGCTCGCGACGGGTCCAGTACCAGGAGCCGTCACTGCGCCGGCGCAGCAGGCCGCGCCGCTCCAGGACCGGCAGCAGTGGTGCGGTGGACGGCCCGAACAGCTCCAGGTCGGCGTCGGTGAGCGGGAGTTCGGCGGCGGCCGCGCACAGGTGCGGGGCGAGCACGTGCGGGTTGTCGGGGTCGAGCACGGTGGCCTCGACGGGGGCCGCGAACAGCGCCTCGGGGTGGTGCACCAGGTAGGTGTCCAGCGGGTCGTCCCGGGCGATCAGGACGGCCAGCGCGCCCTGGGCCTCCCGCCCCGCGCGGCCCGCCTGCTGCCAGAGCGAGGCCCGGGTGCCGGGGTAGCCGGCCATCAGGACGGCGTCGAGGCCGGAGATGTCGACGCCGAGTTCGAGAGCGGAGGTGGAGGCGAGGCCGAGCAGTCGGCCGGAGTGCAAGTCGCGTTCCAAGGCCCGGCGTTCGTCGGCGAGGTAACCGCCGCGGTAGGCGGCCACCCGTCCGGCGAGCGGGCGGCCGAGCTGGTCCTGGGCCTGGAGCGCGACGAGCTCGGCGGCGCGCCGGGAGCGGACGAAGACGACGGTGCGGGTCTCCCGTTCGACCAGCTCGGTCAGCAGGTGGGCCGCCTCGGCGGTCGCGGTGCGGCGCACGGGCGCGCCGTGCTCGCCGACGTTCTCGGTCAGCGGCGGCTCCCAGAGGCCGAAGACCATCGGCCCGCGCGGCGAGGCGTCCTCGGTGACGGCCACGGCGGGCAGGCCGGTCAGCCGCCGGGCGGTCGCGGCCGGGTCGGCGGTGGTGGCGGAGGCCAGCAGGAAGGCGGGTGACGAACCGTAACGGGCGCAGATGCGGCGCAGCCGCCGCAGCACCTGGGCGACGTGCGAGCCGAACACGCCCCGGTAGCTGTGGCACTCGTCCACGACCACGTAGCGCAGCGCCTTGAGGAAGGAGGACCAGCGGGCATGGCCGGGCAGGATGCCCCGGTGCAGCATGTCCGGGTTGGTGAGCACGTAGGAGACGTACTGGCGGACCCACTCGCGCTCCTCGGGCGGGGTGTCGCCGTCGTAGAGGGCGGCGCGCACCCTCGGCGGGGCGAGTTCGGCGGCCCGGCGCCGCTGGTCGGCGGCGAGCGCCTTGGTCGGGGCCAGGTAGAGCGCGGTGGCGCCGCGGCCGTTGCGGGCCTCGGTGCCGTCCAGCAGGTCGCTGAGCACCGGGGCCAGGTAGCCCAGCGACTTGCCCGAGGCGGTGCCTGTGGCGATCACCACAGTCTGGCCGCTTTTGGCCAGATTCATCGCTTCTGCCTGGTGCGCCCACGGCTGTTCGACCCCGACGGCACGAGCCGCGGCCACGACCTCCGGACGGATCGAGTCCGGCCATGGTGAATAACGCGCAGGTCGGGCGGGAAGGTGCTCCGTATGGGTGAGTCGGTCGGACCGCCCCCGGCCGGCGGCCAGGGTCGTGAGCAGTGCCTCGGGCGGGCTGTGTCGGGGCGGCATGAGGACCCAGTGTGTCACCGGCGTGACGGAGAATCGTCGTAAGCCATCGTGCGGGCATGGTCGCAGGTGGTTGAATGTGGCCGTGACGGCCGTATGGCCGTGGGTCGCAGCGCCGAGGCTTGCCACGTGTGGCTGGGCGCGCCCGGGCTCGCGACCATGCGGTGGCGGCCGTCCGGCCGAGGATCGCACATGACGTAGCAAGGCAAGGTGCTGGAGGTTCCGTGGACCTGTCCCTGTCGACCCGTTCAGTCGGCGATCGTACGGTCGTCGAGGTTGGCGGCGAGATCGATGTGTACACCGCCCCGAAGCTGCGGGAGCAGCTGGTCGAGCTCGTCAACGACGGCAAGTACCACCTCGTCGTCGACATGGAAGGCGTTGACTTCCTCGACTCGACCGGCCTCGGTGTGCTGGTGGGCGGTCTGAAGCGAGTGCGTGCCCACGAGGGCTCGCTGCGCCTCGTCTGCAACCAGGAGCGCATCCTGAAGATCTTCCGCATCACCGGCCTGACCAAGGTCTTCCCGATCCACACCTCGGTGGACGACGCGGTCAACGCGACCGACTGACGCGGCCGGGCCGGCCCGTGCGGCCGGCCCCGCTCGTTCTTCGCGTCCGGGTGCCCGGGTCCGTGTGGCCCGGTGCGTCCCCCGGGCGCCCCTGGGCCGGTTCCGCCGGCCCGCAGGGGCCGGGTCTCCGGCCCCGGTCGGAGCACCCCGAGGGGGAGAGATGGCAACCGTCGAACTGCGATTCAGCGCGCTTCCCGAGCACGTGCGGACGGCCAGGCTGGTCGCCGCGGCCGTCGCCAGACGGGCCGGGGTCGACGAGTCGGTGCTCGACGAGGTACGGCTCGCGGTCGGCGAGGCGTGCTCCCGCGCGGTCGGACTGCACCAGCGCGGCGGCATCGGCGGCGCGGTCCGGGTCGCGCTGACCGATCAGGAGAAGCGTTTCCTCATCGAGGTCGAGGACGAGGCCGGCCCCGCCGCCGTCCCGGCCTCCGGCGACGCCGAGGGCGGCGAGCCGGACGAGGACACCCTGGGCCTCGCCGTGATCACCGGCCTGGTCGAGGACCTGGAGGTCACCAACGGCGCGGCCGGTGGCCTGATCCGGATGAGCTGGCCGGTTTCGGTCGCCTCCATCGCGGTCTGAGGCGCTGCCTCGACGTCTTCTCGCGTCCCCGCCGCCTCGCGGGCGCTTCCTCGCGCCCGAGAGCGGCCGGGGTCCTGTTCCCGGGCATGCGGTGACACACCGCTGATCCCGGCGGTTCGCCGCGTCGCGGACGAGGACGTCCACGCGGATCCGCGCCGTGCGGCCGCCCTGGCCGCTCGCGCAGACCACCCCACCGCCGAAGCACCCCACCGCCGAAGCACCCCACCGCCGAAACACCCGGGCCGGGACGAGTGCGAGCGGGCCTGACCCGGGCCGGGGCGTCGAGAGGGCGGCCCCTGGAGGGCGGGGGAGCCGGGAATCGGGGGACGGACGAATCGGGGGACGGACATCGGCCGTGTAGGTTCGACGACCGATGACGACCGAACCGAAAGGCTTCTCCCGGTGAACAAGCGACTGCTGGCCGTACCCGCCCTCGGCGTGCTGCTCGCGTTCGGCGCCGTCGGCTGCGGCGGCGACGACAACAACAGCAAGCAGCTGGAGTCCTGGGCGTCGAACGTCTGCGGCGCTGCCAAGGACCCGATCGCCCAGGCGCAGACCGCGCTGGCCGACACCGGCCAGGTGAAGACCGGCGAGGCCCCGGCCGACCTCCAGAAGCGGCTCTCCACGGACATCGGGCGGCTGGCCAAGACCAACCAGGACATAGCCGCCGCCATCGACGCGGCCGGGGCGCCCAAGGTGCAGGACGGCGCGGCCCTCCAGAAGGACACCGTCGAGGAGCTGAAGAAGGCGGCCGACGGGTACGTGGAGGTCCAGAAGAAGGTGGACGCGCTGCCCAACAACGACCAGGCCAAGTTCGCCGACGGGCTGCGCAGCGTGGCCGACCAGGTGCAGCAGCTGGCCTCGCTCTCCACCCAGGCGCAGAGCAAGCTCCAGCGCGGTGAGCTCGGCGCGGCGATGGCCAAGCAGGAGGGCTGCAAGCCGTCCCCGACCACCGCCCCGAGCGGCGGCGCCACCGGCGGTGCGGGGGCCGGCGCGAGCGGCACCCCGGCCCCGGGCGGCACGACCCCGGCGCCGGGCGCCACCGACACCCCGAGCGCCCCGGCCACCACCCCGGCGCCCGGCGCGACCGACGGCACGAGCCCGGCCGCTGCTGGTGCGACCACCGCTCCGGCCGCCCCGCCCACCACCCCGGCGAACCCGGCCCCCAGCGCGAGCTGAGCCCGGGCGGACCGGAGGGTCCGACGCGCCCGTCCCCGGTACCGGGGACGGGCCCGGTGACGGGGACGGCGAGACGCCGCCCCCGGAGTCGCCGTC